>JAJTGB010000122.1 GCA_021298995.1 Comamonadaceae bacterium
AGCGTGCTGGCCAGATGCAATTCTTCAAGGGTGCTGTGCGGGCTGACCAATGCACCGATGCTGCTGGCACCATGGTCTTTGCTGATTTGGTTCAAGCCGTTGGCCACATATTCCAAAGCAGTTTGCCAGTCGACTTCTTTCCACTCACCACCCTGTTTGATCATGGGGGCGCGCAGACGGTCGGCACTGTTCAAAGCTTCGTAAGAGAAACGATCGCGGTCGGCAATCCAGCACTCGTTGACGTCTTCGTTTTCCAAAGGCACCACTCGCAGCACTTCGTTGTTCTTCACTTGAACCACCAGGTTGGCACCTGATGAGTCGTGAGGCGCCACAGATTTGCGACGTGACAATTCCCAAGTGCGGGCACTGTAACGGAATGGCTTGCTGGTGAGCGCGCCCACAGGGCAAATGTCAATCATGTTGCCAGATAGTTCCGAGTCAACCGATTGGCCCACGAAGGTTTCGATTTCTGCATGCTCACCGCGGTGAGACATGCCCAATTCCATGACGCCAGCCACTTCTTGACCGAAGCGAACGCAACGTGTGCAGTGAATGCAACGGCTCATCTCTTGCATGCTGATGAGCGGGCCCACATCTTTGTGGAACACCACACGCTTTTCTTCTTCATAGCGTGAACCAGAACCACCATAACCGACAGCCAAGTCTTGCAACTGGCACTCGCCGCCTTGATCACAAATAGGACAGTCGAGGGGGTGATTGATGAGCAAAAACTCCATCACCGACTGTTGGGCTTTGATGGCCTTGTCGGTTTTGGTTCTCACGATCATGCCCTGCGTGACGGGTGTCGCACACGCTGGCATGGGTTTAGGTGCTTTTTCAACATCGACCAAGCACATGCGGCAATTGGCCGCAATGCTCAATTTCTTGTGATAGCAGAAGTGAGGAATGTAAGTGCCGGCCTTTTCTGCGGCATGCATGACCATGCTGCCTTCTAAGACCTCTACTTTTTGACCGTCTAGTTCAATTTCAACCATGGTTGTCTGCCGTCTCAAACGTAAGCGGGGACCATGCAGGTCTTGTGCTCAACGTGGTACTCAAATTCGTGGCGGAAATGTTTGATCATTCCGCGCACAGGCATGGCGGCGGCATCACCCAAAGCGCAAATGGTGCGACCTTGAATGTTGTCTGCCACCGAGTTCAAGAGGTCGAGGTCGCTAGCGCGGCCGTGACCATTTTCAATTCTGTCGACCATGCGCCACAACCAGCCCGTGCCTTCACGGCATGGCGTGCACTGACCACATGATTCGTGGGAGTAGAAGTAAGACAAGCGCTGCAAAGATTTGACCATGCAACGAGTTTCGTCCATGACGATGACGGCGCCAGAGCCCAGCATGGAGCCGGCTTTGGCAATAGCGTCGTAGTCCATGGTGATGTCCATCATGATGTTGGCAGGCAACACAGGTGCTGATGAACCACCAGGAATGACGGCTTTCAAATTGCGACCACCCCGCATGCCACCCGCCAACTCGAGGAGTTTGGCAAAGGGTGTGCCCATGGGAATTTCGTAGTTACCAGGGCGCTCAACATCGCCACTGATAGAGAAAATTTTGGTGCCGCCGTTGTTGGGCTTGCCGCATTCCAAATACGCCTGACCACCATTGCGAATGATCCAAGGAACCGCTGCAAAGGTTTCGGTGTTGTTGATGGTGGTGGGCTTGCCGTATAAACCGAAGCTGGCAGGGAATGGTGGCTTAAAACGAGGTTGGCCTTTTTTGCCTTCCAATGATTCGAGCAAGGCCGTTTCTTCGCCGCAGATGTAGGCGCCGAAACCGTGGGACGCATGCAACTGGAAGTTGAAGTTGCTGCCCATGATCTTGTCACCCAGGTAGCCTGCCGCACGTGCTTCTTCTAGCGCGGCTTCAAAGCGTTCGTAGGTCTGGAAAATTTCACCGTGGATGTAGTTGTAACCCACGTTGATGCCCATGGCATACGCCGCAATGGCCATGCCTTCAATCACGATGTGCGGATTGAATTGCATGATGTCCCGGTCTTTGCAAGTGCCTGGCTCGCCTTCGTCAGAATTGCAAACCAAATACTTTTGACCAGGGAACTGGCGAGGCATGAAGCTCCACTTCAGACCGGTTGGAAAACCAGCACCGCCACGGCCGCGCAATGATGATTCTTTGACGGTGGCAATGACCTGATCTTGGGTCAAACCCTCGCCGCCATCTTGGCCCAAAATTTTGCGCAAAGCTTGGTAGCCGCCACGAGCCTCGTAATCTTTAAGGCTCCAGTTTTTGCCATCCAAGCCTGCATAAATTTGCGGGTTGATGTGACGGTCGTGAAAACAAGTTTCCTGACCCGATGCCGCAAAACGCGACAACAACTGATTCAAATCAGCGCTCATGCTGCGCCTCCAGATTTTTGCAATGTATCGACCAACTCGTCTAGCTTTTCGTTGCTCATGAAGCTGCACATGGTGCGGTCGTTGACCAACAGCACGGGCGCATCGGCGCAAGCACCTTGGCATTCGCTTTGCTGCAAGGTAATGAGTCCGTCAGCTGTGGTTTGACCAACTTGAATACCCAGTCGCTTTTGCAAATGAGCCATGGCTTGTTGGCCGCCGCGCAATTGGCAAGGCAAATTGGTGCACACGTTCAACTTGAACTTGCCCAACTTTTGCTGGTTGTACATGTTGTAAAAAGTAGTGACTTCATGCACAGCCATGGGCGCCATGCCCAGATAGTCGGCCACCACCTTTTCGCTTTCGGAGCTGACCCAGCCATGCTCTTGTTGCAAGATAGACAAGCAGGCCATGACAGCAGATTGCTTTTGATCGGCAGGGAATTTGGCCACTTCGCGATCGAAGCGGGCTTTGGTCGCATCAGAGATCATCGGTCAATCTCTCCAAACACAATGTCCATGGTGCCAATGATGGCCACTGCGTCGGCCAACATGTGGCCACGGGCCATTTCATCAAGGGTCGCCAGATGGGCATAGCCCGGGGCACGAATTTTTAAACGGTAAGGCTTGTTGGCACCATCGCTGACGAGGTAAATACCAAACTCACCTTTGGGGTGCTCAACGGCCGCGTAGGCTTGACCTTCGGGCACGTGGAAACCTTCCGTGAAAAGTTTGAAGTGGTGAATCAAACCTTCCATGTTGGTCTTCATGGATTCACGCGAAGGCGGTGCAATTTTGTGGTTGTCTGTAATGACAGGGCCAGGATTGGCGCGCAACCACTTGATACATTGCTGAATGATGCTGTTGGATTCGCGCATTTCTTGCATGCGAACCAAGTAGCGATCGTAGCTGTCACCGGTTTTGCCCACCGGCACATCAAAGTCAAGTTCAGAGTATGTTTCGTAAGGTTGCGTTTTGCGCAAGTCCCACGCAATGCCAGAGCCGCGCAACATGGGGCCCGTCATGCCCAAGTTAAGGGCACGCTCGGGAGACACCACACCAATGCCTACAGTGCGCTGTTTCCAAATGCGATTGTTGGTTAGAAGCGTTTCGTACTCATCGATGCATGCGGGAAAGCGCTGAGTGAAGTCTTCGATGAAATCAAGCAAGGAGCCTTGTCGATTGGCATTCAAACCTTGTCGATTGGCATTCAAAGCTGCAATGGCTTTGGCATTGCGAATTTTGTTCACCTGGTACTGCGCCATGCTGTCTGGTAAGTCGCGATAGACACCACCTGGACGGAAATAGGCCGCATGCATGCGAGCACCCGAAACGGCCTCATACATGTCAAACAAATCTTCACGCTCGCGGAAGGCATAAATTAAAACAGTAGAGCTGCCGCAGTCATTGGCATGTGAGCCCAACCACATGAGGTGGTTGAGCAAGCGCGTGATTTCAGAAAACATGACACGGATGTACTGCGCGCGCTTTGGTACCTCAATGCCAAGCAACTTTTCAATGGCCAAGCAGTAGGCATGCTCATTGGACATCATGGACACATAGTCCAAGCGGTCCATGTAGGGCAATGACTGGATGTAGGTTTTGGTTTCGGCCAACTTTTCTGTGGCGCGGTGCAAGAGCCCGATATGCGGGTCGGCGCGCTGCACCACTTCGCCATCAAGCTCAAGAACCAAGCGAAGAACGCCGTGGGCCGCTGGGTGCTGAGGACCAAAGTTGAGGGTGTAGTTTTTAATTTCTGCCATATTGATTCACACAAGTGCCCAAGCGCTCAGTGCAGGCCTCCGTATTTGTCTTCACGGATGATCCTGGGCGTGATTTCGCGAGGCTCAATGGAGACTGGCTCATAAATCACGCGAGCGCGCTCAGCGTCATATCGCATTTCGACATGACCCGACACAGGAAAGTCTTTGCGGAAAGGATGACCAATGAAGCCGTAGTCAGTGAGGATGCGGCGTAAATCTTGGTGGCCTTCAAACACAATGCCATACAAGTCAAATGCTTCACGCTCATACCAATTGGCGGAGTTCCACAAGTGGTTGACCGAGTCGACCAAGGGCAAATCGTCATCGGGGCACAGCACCATGACACGCACACGCTGATTGAGACTCACAGACAAGAGGTGAACAACAACGCCAAATCGCGGCCCATCGGTACCCACCTCACCAAAGGTGGAGTAGTCCATGCCACACAGGTCGATGAGTTGCTCAAACTTGCAAGCAGTGGCATCGCGCAAAGTTTGCATCACACTGAGGTAATTGGCCGCAGGCACTTTGATACTGACTTCGCCCAAGGACAAAGTCACTTCAGAAACTTGTGTGCCCAAAACCTGAACGAGGTTTTGTTGAAGCTGTTCGGGATGAATTGAAAAAGTCATGTTGATTCTTTCAAACCCGCGCAATGGTGTTGGTACGGCGAATTTTTTGTTGCAACTGAATGATGCCGTAGATCAAGGCCTCTGCCGTGGGTGGGCATCCGGGCACATAAACATCGACCGGCACAATGCGGTCACAACCTCTCACCACGGAATAGCTGTAGTGGTAATAGCCACCACCATTGGCGCATGAGCCCATGGAAATAACCCAACGTGGCTCCGACATTTGGTCGTAGACCTTGCGAAGCGCAGGCGCCATTTTGTTGGTCAAGGTGCCAGCCACAATCATCAAATCACTTTGGCGAGGGCTGGCTCGGAAAACCTCTGCACCAAAGCGAGCCAAGTCGTAACGCGCTGTAGCGGCATGCATCATTTCGACCGCACAGCATGCCAAACCAAAAGTCATGGGCCACAAAGAGCCCGTTTTAGCCCAGTTCACCACAGAGTCATAACTCGTGGTGATAAAGCCTTCTTTCATCACGCCTTCAATCATTGTTCACATCCTTGTTGAAGCACAGAGTCAATTTAAATTTAAGTTGGTGTCAGTCAATGGTGGAGATCACTCCCAATCGAGCGCACCCTTTTTCCACTCATACACAAATCCAACGACCAAAATGCTGAGGAAAATAACGACACCGATAAAACCTTCAATGCCCACCTCTTTGAGCGCAACAGCCCAAGGGAACAGGAATGCAATTTCGAGGTCAAACAAAATGAACAAGATGGCCACCAAGTAATAGCGGACATCGAACTTCATGCGGGCATCTTCGAAGGCTTCGAAGCCACATTCGTAGGGGGAGTTTTTTGCAGCGTCGGGGCGATTGGGGCCCAAAATATAGCCAAGGACCTGAGGGATAACACCAATGGCAAGGCCTACCAAGATGAACAACAAGATAGGCAGATATTGGTCGAGGTTGATCATGGACTTCAAATCACTGATGAGACGCTGAATGCGTGCATTCAGCGTCTCGATTTTGGTGCCGTCGGCGAGACTCGAACTCGCACAGCTTTCGCCACTACCCCCTCAAGATAGCGTGTCTACCAATTTCACCACGACGGCGGTTATTTGCTCTGATGGCATGAGGCATCCACAAGTGGATTTTTGGCGCTCAGAACAACTCGTAGTTTACCTCTAAACGAGCTGTTTCTGAGAGGCAAACGCCGAAATTTGTGACTCTGATCAAGAAGTCACAACAAGTCAAAAATCTTACTTTGAGCTTGCTGGGCTGGCTGGTGCAGCCGGCTTGTTACCCGGAATTTGCGAGGCGGGGCTGTTGTCAATGGGCGCAGGCACAGCCGAAGGCGCAACAATAGAGCTGCCTTCCAAAACGCTGCCTGAGGACGCAGGGCGCAAGTTGCCGAAATAGGCCAACAGCAAAGTGGTTACAAAAAATACAGTGGCCAAAACTGCAGTGGTACGCGACAAGAAATTGGCACCGCCAGAGGCACCAAACAGGCTGCCAGAATTGCCGCTGCCAAATGCCGCACCCATGTCAGCGCCTTTGCCCTGTTGCACCAAAATAAGTCCAATCATGGCCAATGCCGACAACATTTGCACAGCCAAAATTACGGTGATCATTGCGTTCATGTATCGCTCCCTATCTAAATATCTTCAGTCAAACGTTCAGGCCACCCTTAGGCGACAACCGAACCTGCAGCCATGATGGCCAAAAAGTCGGGTGCCTTGAGGGCAGCGCCGCCAATCAAGCCACCATCAATGTCAGTTTGTGCCAGCAACTGTGCGGCATTGGCGGCATTCATACTGCCGCCGTACAAAATAGCAACCCGATCTGAATGCGGTGTTGCGGCCTTCAGTTGAGCACGCAAAACAGCATGCACTTCTTGTGCTTGTTCAGGTGACGCTGTGCGCCCTGTTCCAATGGCCCAAACGGGCTCGTAAGCTACCACAATTTCGCTGATGCAATGACCATTGGTGTGAATGACCGCAGCCAATTGGCGCTTCACCACTTCCTCGGTTTTGCCTGCTTCGCGATCGGCCAAAGTTTCGCCCACACACACAATGGGGGTGATGCCCGCGGACAAAGCGCGTTGCGCTTTGAGGGCCACGGTGGCATCCGACTCTGCGTGGTATTGGCGTCGCTCTGAATGACCCACGATGGCATAACGCACCGCAAAATCTTTCAACATGCCTGCCGAAATTTCGCCCGTGAAGGCACCCGTCTCTTGCGCAGACACATCTTGAGAACCCAAGGCAATGAGCGATTGGCCCGAGAGCAAAGCTTGTACCTGCGACAAATAAGCCGCAGGCACACAAACAGCGGCCTGACAATTCATGCCACGGCTGCCGTCCAACACCGCTTGCAACAAAGAAGCGTTGGCAGACAAACTGCCATTCATCTTCCAATTGCCTGCAATGAGCTTTTTCTTCATGGTCAATCCTTCAAAGCAATGAAGTCAATCACTCTGACTGCGAAGGCGCAGCAGGACGATCAAGCAAGGCTTTCATCGACAATTTGACACGGCCTTTTTCGTCTGTTTCAAGCACTTTGACTTTGACGATCTGACCTTCTTGCAAATAGTCAGATACTTTCTCAACGCGCTCGTGAGCAATTTGGCTGATGTGCAACAAGCCATCCTTGCCAGGCAGCAAGTTGATCAAGGCACCGAAGTCGAGCAATTTGGTCACAGGACCTTCGTACACTTTGCCAATTTCAACTTCAGCGGTAATTTGCTCAATGCGGCGCTTGGCTTCGTCGGCCTTGGCACCGTCAGTGGCGGCGATGGTGATCGTGCCATCTTCGCTGATGTTGATTTGCGTGCCAGTTTCTTCTGTCAAAGCACGGATGGTAGCGCCGCCCTTGCCGATCACATCGCGAATTTTCTCGGGATTGATCTTCATGGTGAAGAGCTTGGGAGCGAAGTTGGACACTTCTGTTTTGGCTTCGCTCATGGCGTCTTGCATCTTGCCCAAGATGTGCATGCGCGCTTCTTTGGCTTGTGCCAATGCCACTTGCATGATCTCTTTGGTAATGCCTTGAATTTTGATGTCCATTTGCAGTGCAGTCACACCGTTGGTGGTACCGGCCACTTTAAAGTCCATGTCACCCAAATGATCTTCGTCGCCCAAGATGTCGGTCAACACAGCAAAGCGGTTGGCATCTTTGATCAGGCCCATGGCAATACCGGCCACGTGGGCTTTCATAGGCACGCCAGCGTCCATCAAGGACAAGCAGCCACCGCACACAGAAGCCATGGATGAAGAACCATTGGACTCTGTAATTTCAGAAACCACACGCATGGTGTATGGGAACTCTTCTTTGCTTGGCAACACAGCTGCCAAAGCGCGCTTGGCCAAACGGCCGTGACCAATTTCGCGACGCTTTGTAGAACCCATGCGGCCCACTTCGCCAGTGGCAAAAGGAGGCATGTTGTAGTGCAACATGAAGCGGTCTTCGTACTCACCAGACAATGCGTCAATGCGTTGTGCATCGCGCTCAGTGCCCAAAGTGGCGATCACCAAAGCTTGTGTTTCGCCGCGTGTGAACAAGGTCGAACCGTGTGTGCGTGGCAACACTGAATTGCGAATTTCGATAGGACGCACAGTGCGTGTGTCGCGGCCATCGATGCGGGGCTCGCCTGCCAAGATTTGGCTGCGAACAATGTTGGCTTCGATGTCAAACAACATGCCTTCCACTTTGACGCTGTCGAATTCAACGCCTTCAGCCTTGAGTCCAGCCATGGTGGCTGCGTAAGTTTCGCGGCAAGCTTGTGTGCGGCTTTGTTTGTTGCGAATTTGATAAGCAGCGCGGAGTTTTTCTTCGGCTTGTGCTTTGACCTTGGCAATGAGGTCTTCGTCTTTGGCAGGCGCTGTCCAATCCCAAGCGGGTTTGCCAGCATCGCGCACCAATTCGTGAATGGCATTGACAGCAATGTTGCCTTGCTCGTGGCCAAACACCACCGCACCCAACATGATCTCTTCAGACAATTGTTGGGCTTCAGATTCCACCATCAACACAGCAGATTCTGTACCGGCAACCACGAGGTCCATCAGGCTGTCTTTGCGCTGTGTTTGACCGGGGTTCAACACGTATTCGCCGTTGATATAACCCACGCGTGCAGCGCCAATGGGGCCATTGAAAGGCACGCCAGAAATAGACAATGCAGCGCTCACAGCGATCAAGGCGGCGATGTCGGCATCAACTTCAGGGTTCAAAGAAACGGTGTGCACCACCACGTGCACGTCGTTGTAGAAACCTTCTGGAAACAGAGGGCGAATAGGACGGTCAATCAAGCGGCTGGTGAGTGTTTCAAACTCGCTGGGCTTGGCTTCACGCTTGAAAAAGCTGCCAGGGATCTTGCCTGCGGCGTATGTTTTTTCAATGTAGTCCACGGTCAATGGGAAGAAGTCTTGACCCGCTTTGGAATTTTTAGAAGCCACCACAGTGGCCAGCACCACGGTGTCTTCAATGTTGACCAGCACAGCGCCGGAAGCTTGGCGTGCAATTTCGCCGGTTTCCATGATGACCTTGTGTTGGCCCCATTGGAAGGTTTTTGTCACTTTGTTAAAAATAGACATGTTCAATCACTCCAGAAAATCACAGTGCAAACGGCTGCACTGAAAAGCCTAGATATTTGCAGTCTGAACTCGATGCCATTCCATGAATAATCTGGCTGAAAACACAGATGACTGATGGAATGACACAGCGCGGGTTCGGTCTGAAAACGTCTTTTTAGAAAACTTAAAGTAGAAAGCGCCTGAGCTAGCGGGCTAACTCAGGCGC
>JAJTGB010000009.1 GCA_021298995.1 Comamonadaceae bacterium
ACTTCAATGTAGAGCAAGCCTTCTGGTTTGAGTTTTTCACCAATGCTGCGCAAGGCTGGTATGGGTTCTGGCAAATGCTCAAGCACATGAAACATGGAAATCAGGTCCAAAGACTGCGAGGCTTCGCCTGACAAACAATGTTGCAATGTGCCGTTGTTGATGTCGATGCCCAGCATGCTTCTGGCGTAGGCAGCATAGCCTTCGTGCGGTTCGATTCCTTTGGCCTTGAAGCCAAGGGTTTGGAGCAGGTAAACAAACTCACCACTGCTAGAACCAATGTCGAGGCTTTGTTTGGGTTGGCTACTTTTGGCCGGATCGAGCCCTGTGCTGTTTTCTCGCAACCACTTCCAACGCTGTTTCGCATTGCGGCCTGCTCGCAAGACGTGCCGAAGTGCTGGTTGCACCGCAGATTTGTAGGCTTGCCGATACTGGGTGGCATACCAATCGGCCAATTCTTGGTCGGTGGGCAATGGATCAATTCGGCCTAAACCGCAATGGCTACAGGAGATGGTGATCAGTGGCTCATTGGTTTTGCCGTCTCGATTGGCAATGATTTGAGCAGATTTCCCGCCACAACTGGGGCAGGATGTGTTGGCATTCAAAGGCGTGCCTGTGTGGCTTGAAGGTCGTGTGGTCGAGGTCATTGTTAATTTTAAGAAACAATTCTTTTCCCTTTGCAATTCCCTTTTTCATTTTGCCCATTTAAGCGGCCATGTTGTCTGTAAGAAGACGCAGGAAAATTAATTCTAAAGGTTTCGATTTGAAACTTCAGGTCTTGATTTTATTGACTCCTTCACTTAAATTAGCCGACTTCACTGATTAAAGTGATCACATGATCAAGTTTTTGCATTCCTTGCCTCAACCTTGAAGGATCGTGTTGAAGATTTCTAGCGGATCCAACAAAACGCCACAACATCGATGAAGGGACAATGAATGCTTGAGCTTTATTACTGGACCACTCCCAATGGTCACAAGATCACCATGTTCTTTGAAGAGTCGGGGATCGATTACGCCATGAAGCTGGTCGACATCCGAAAGGGTGAGCAGTTCAATCCAGAATTTTTGTCGATTTCCCCCAACAACAGAATTCCGGCGCTAGTTGACACTGCCCCTGAAGGCCATGATCAAAACATCAATCTGTTTGAGTCTGGTGCCATCTTGTTGTATCTGGCTGAGAAAACCGGAAAGTACATTCCGCAAGATTTGAAAGGGCGGGTTGAGTGTTTGAAGTGGCTTTTTTGGCAAATGGGAGGCTTAGGCCCTATGGCTGGACAAAACCATCACTTCGTTCAATATTCGCCCGAACCTGTGCCTTACGCCATAGACCGTTATGTGAGAGAAACATCACGCTTGTATGGTGTGTTGAACAAACATCTTTCGCACACTGGACCTTATGTTTGTGGCGAGTATTCCATTGCAGACATGGCTATTTATCCCTGGATCGTGCCGCATGAAAAGCAACGCCAGAACTTGGCTGAATTTCCAGCTTTGAAATTGTGGTTTGAGCGTGTTCAGGAACGTCCAGCCACTCAGCGTGCGTATGCCCTAGCGAGATCGATCAATACGGAACCCAATGTGAACGAACAATCAAGGCATCTGTTGTTCAGTCAAGATGCGAAAACAGTTAAATAATGGAATTTGAACTCACCTATTTTTTTTATGCCGCATTGGGTTCGGTTTTGATAGGCCTTTCAAAAGGCGGTTTACCTGCAACGGGCATGTTGGCTGTGCCTATTCTTTCTTTGTCTATTTCTCCCATCCATGCCACCACCTTGTTGTTGCCCATCTACATTATTTCCGATGCGGTGGGTGTATGGCTTTACCGGAAAAATTTCAGCTCATTCAACGTCAAAGTTTTGATTCAAGGCGGCCTCATAGGCGTGTTTGTCGGCTGGTTCACAGCAACCATGATCTCTGAAGTGGTGGTCACTTTTTTGATCGGATTGATTGGCGTTTCGTTTTGTTTGAATGCTTGGCTTAGAAAAATCAACATTGATGAACCCCAAATACCTAAGACATTGCCTGGGTTGTTCTGGGGATCTTTGACAGGCTTCACCAGCTTCATATCCCATGCAGGGGCACCTCCATTTCAGGTGTACGTGCTTCCTCAAAAACTATCTAAAGCCGATTTCGCTGGCACCGCCACCTTGGTTTTTGCGGCCATCAATCTGGCCAAAATTGTGCCGTACCAAGACTTGCGCCCTTACCAGTGGGGCGATCTCATAGAGGCCGTTTATTTGATCCCTTTCGCCATTGTGGGAACGTATGCCGGCGCAATTTTGACCAAGAAAATTCCTGACAAACTTTTTTTCCTTTGGGTTCAAATTGGCTTGTTTGCAATCTCGCTCAAACTCATTTGGTCCTCAGTTGGCGAACGCTTTTTGAAACAAATTTGGATGCTCGCATGATATTTTTTCTCACGAGCATTCAAACAAGTTTCTTCTCAGTCACTCAGGTGTCAGAAACTCACTTGCGCACTGCCTAAGATCAATCCACTCTTCAGAAGGAGCCTCTCTATGACCGATTTACTCAGCGCACGATCTCCTTATTCGGCGATTGTTGACCGGCCGGTTTTGAAACTGCCTGACCAAGGTCGTTTGCTGGTTTGGATCATTGTCAATGTGGAGCATTGGAGCATTGAGCGTGCCATGCCACGCATGGTACTGAGCCCTCCGATGGGCCAACCCTTGATGCCAGATTTGCCCAATTGGGCATGGCATGAATACGGCATGCGTGTGGGGTTTTGGCGTATTCGTGATGCGCTCACTCAACGCGGCATTGTGCCCACCATGGCCACCAATGGCATTGTTTGTGACAGCTACCCGCGCATTGTGGAGGCAGCGCTCAAAGAAAATTGGGAAATCATGGGACATGGTTTTGTGCAAGGCCCGATGCACAAATTGCCCAATCAAGCCGAGTCCATCATGGCAACGGTGGAGACCATCCAGCGCATGGCTGGCAAGCCACCAGTTGGCTGGGAGAGCCCTGGTTTGACAGAAGATGACAACACCCTCGATTGCTTGTCGCAAGCGGGCATCGAATATGTGGCCGACTGGGTCTTGGATGATCAGCCGGTCTGGCTTCAAGCAAAGCCCAAACCCGTTTTGTCTGTGCCTTACACCGTTGAAATCAATGACATTCCCATGATGTTATTGCAGCATCATCGTTCCGAAGAATTGCTCTTGCGAGGCATCGATCAATTCGAACGCCTTTGGCAGGAAAGCGAAAAAATCCCACGCGTCATGTCCATCAGTGTGCACCCCTACATCACAGGTGTGCCCCATCGAATTGGGTATTTTGAAAAATTGCTAGATCACATTCAGTCTAGGGCTGGCGTTGTGATCAAAACAGGTGAGCAAATTTCGAACTGGTACCGCGAACAAGTACCTTTTAAATAATTTTTCAAGGAGACAGACATGACCATGACCGTGATCAAACCAGAGCGCAACAGCGTGCTCAGTTGTGTAGCCCGTTACAGCGAATTGGACCCTGTCACCACAGGTTTGCCAGACATGCATTTGGAACAGTGCAAGCGCACATTCCTCAGCGTGCTGGGGTTTGAGCAGCCCAAAGGTGAAACACAACACTCGCCTTTTGGCAACCACGTGGCTTCGAGTATGTCCAGTCAAACGACGGGTTATGGCGCAGCTTTTGTGAGGGCTCGCCCTGGCTGCGGCGTACTCATGCACAACCACGACACGTCAGAGTGCTTTATGCCCATCGAAGGACGCTGGATGATTGAGTGGGAGGGCGACAAGGGCAATGACCATGTGATCTTGAATCCGCTAGATTTCATTGCTGTTCCCATCGGCGCTCAACGCCGTTTCGAATGCATCGATGTGCCACAAGGTAAAGAAGAAGGCATTTTGTTTGCCATCATCAGTGGTCATTCTCCTGCTGTGGAGTGGTCTCCGGAGGCTGTCAAGCTCATGAGCGAAAGCGGACAGTCCGTTGCGCGCGTGACCGATTGAAAGTCGGAATGTCATTGAACTCAAACTCGAAGTCTGCTTCAGTTGGAGTCAATGGCTGGGTTTACGGCGCAGGGTTTTTTGCGTTGCTTGCGGCATTGGCGCCATTTGGGGTCAATTTAGCGGTTGGTTTGTCACCGGTTTTTCCAGGCAACGTGTTCATGGACGCCGACGCCCGAGCGGCCACGGTGGCTTTGTTTGTTTTGGGTCTGGGTTTGGGACAACCTCTGATGGGAGGTGCTGCAGACCATTGGGGACGCCGCCCAGCCATGATGGCCGGATTGCTCTTGGGATTGCTGGGGGCCATTGCCGCGGCATTTTCCAACAGCGATACCCAACTGCTTTGGGCTCGTTTCATATCGGGTTTCGGTTTTTCGGCTTGCATGGTGGTCCCGCGTGTGTGCTTGCGCGACTTGCATCAAGGGGCAGTGCTTCAACGCAACATGGCTACCTTGTCAAACGTTTTTGCAGCCATGCCAGTGATTACCCAGCCCTTGGCTTGGGCCCTTGGCTATTGGTTTTCATGGCGTGTGCCTTTGTTGGCCTTGGTGGCATTCGTGTTACTGGTCATTTTTGTGTCTTGGCGATGGCAACCCGAAACACGTTCTGCCGGCACATTGGCGCCAAAGTGGGGCGTGTGGTTCGAAGTAGCAAGTGATGCCCTCATCTTGCGAACCTGTCTCACTTTTGCATGCGCAAATGCGCCATTTTTTGTTGTGGCGGCCATTGGGCCTGCCGCAATCAAACAGTCCACGGGTGTCTCTGGGGGGGTGATTGCTGCCATTTTGGGAATCACCTACCTTGGCTTTGCAGTGGGTAACTTTTGGGTCAGAAGAAACGCATCATGGTCCAGCAACCGGCTGATCAACCAAGGCTTGTGCTCGATTGGTGTCAGTATGCTGTTGTTTGTCTGCACGCTGTGGTGGCCCAACTTGTGGCTCTGGTCTTTGGCTCTAACGGTTTACGCTGTGGGGCAGGGCATCGTGTTTCCCGCAGGGTTTTCTCTGGTGCTTGAAGGCAGAGCCCTCCAGGCGGGCGTTGCCTCAGCCATCATTGGAACCATCCACATGACGACTGGGGGCCTGGTTGCGTGGATTGCGGGTTCTTTGCCATGGACGCAAGCCATTTCATTGGTTTGGGCCTGCTCGGTAGTGACTGGGCTTGCGGTGGTCATCTGGATATGGATGAAGCCTGTGGTCTTGGACCCAATACTCGAAAGTAAAGTCTAAAAAAGTCTTTTTTCGATAGGGTTTTTGGGGATGCTCATACCTAGTGCTTTCCCTAGATTGAACTTTTAAATGCCTCATCCAAAATCTTCATGTTGGTCACGAAAATTTGGCTTCTCAAAGTCGATTGAAAACTAACTTTTCACTCTGAAAATGCCCTTCAATTTGCAGTGTGCTATCGAAATTTTCTTCTCGAAAGTATCACATTTCGCAAGCAACTTTGAAGCTCAATCCCCTTGTCAATTCCAATTTTTTATTTTTTGTGTCAAAGAAGTATTTGACGGTGATCGCTTGATGAATTAAATTGTCTGTGCTTTTAACAACCAGGAGACTTTGATGATGAAAAAATTCAAACCAGCACTGCTGGTAGCCTTACTAGGACTGCTTGGCGCATCTGCTGCCAGCGCTGAAAACATCAGACTTCGGATTGCTTCAGGACACCCTGCTGTCAACACGTATGTCAACTTGATGCAAAACTTTTTCGTGCCAGAGGTTAGCAAGCGCGTGGCCGCTCGCACTCAGCACAAGGTTGAGTTTGTGGAAGGTTATGGTGGCTCCATGGTCAAGGTGGCCGATACGCTTGAAGGCGTCCAATCCGGTTTGATCGACATTGGCGGCTATTGCTTCTGCTTCGAAGCATCAAATCTGCCACTCAACGCTTTCCAGGTCATGCTGCCCTTTGGCACCATGAACTCCGAGACCAGCGTCAAGTTGGCTCGCAGCGTTTACGACAAAGTACCCGCACTGTCCAAAGTCTTTGAAGACAAGTACAACCAGCAGTTGATTGCCTTGATTTCTGACAACGGCTACAACATTGGCACAACCTTTGAATGGAACAACATCAGCGACCTCAAGGGCAAGAAAATTGCCGGCGCTGGTTTGAACCTCAAGTGGTTGGAGTATGCCGGCGTGACGCCAGTGCAGTCTACCTTGCCCGATGGCTACACAGCCCTTCAAACTGGCGTGTACGCTGGTTGGATCATGTTCCCATCAGCTTGGGTTAACTTCAAGTTCTATGAAGTGGCCAAAAACTACACAGAAGTTGGCTTTGGTGCCATCACTTGGCACGGCCTGACCATCAACAAAAATCGCATGGCCAGACTGCCCAAAGACGTGCAGGCCATCATCATTGAAGTTGCCAAAGAATTTGAAGCCAAAACGGGCACAGTCAACCAAGAAAACTATGCCAAGCAAATTGCTCAGCTCAAAACCTTGGGTGTGAATGTCAAATCGGTACCCGAGTCAGTCAAGCTTGATTGGGCCAATTCTCTGAAAGATTGGCCACAAACCATGGCAACAGATTTGGACGCTCGTGGCATGCCAGGCTCGTTGGTTTTGAAAACCACACTGGAAGAAGCTGAAAAGATGGGTCACAAGTGGCCAGTGCGTTACGTGATCAAGTAATTTAGTAATAGGTCGTCCAAATGACAAATCTCATCGACTGGGTCACCAAGACCCTCATGGTTCTAGCAGCCGTCTTGGCTTTCTTGTTGTGTTTTCTGGTCGTGGGAGATGTCAGTGGGCGCGTTTTCTTCGGTAGCCCCATTAAAGGGACTACCGAGGTGATTTCCTTGGCCATTGTGACCATCTGCTTTTTGCAGGCAGGTTATGCCATTCGTTCGGGTGGCATGCTCAATGTCGACACAGTGGTCGTGAAGTTGTCGCCCAGATTGCAGAGCGTCTTTGCAGTCATTGGTGCGTTTGCTGGGTTGTTCTTTTTTGCGTTTCTTTGCTACGGAACGCTGGATGGCGCTGTGCACGCGTGGACATCCAACGAGTTTGAAGGCGAAGGTGCAATGCGCGTTCCTGTGTGGCCAACCAGGTTTGTCATTGTGCTGGGTACAGGTTTGGCGGCAATTTGTTACTTGATTTTGATGATGCAAAACCTTCAACGGGTTATCAAGGGCGAGGCGCCTGTTTTGTCTTCTTCTCAACACTGATCAGGAAGTTTATGTTCGATCCAATTCAAATGATTACCTTGGTCAGCGTTTTGTTGATCATGGTTTTCAGTGGTGTTCACATCGCTATTTCGCTGGGTATCACCAGCATGCTTGGCATTTATCTCATGACCGGGCAGGTCGATACAGTATTGAGTTTTGCCTCCAACACGGCCTATGAGGCTTTGCGCGACTACATTTTCGCCGTCATTCCCTTGTTCATGCTCATGGGAGAGTTTTTAGCCAAGTCTGGCGCGGCAACTGACTTGTTTGCACTCATCAACAGATCGCTCAAGCGTATTCCGGGACGATTGGGTGTGGCCACTGTGCTGGCCAATGCCGTTTTTGCGTTCATCACAGGCGTTTCAATTGCTGCCGCTGCTGCATTCTCAAAAATTGCTTACCCAGAAATGCGCCGGCATGGGTACGAGAGAAAATTTTCTTTAGGCTGCATCGCTGGCAGCGCTTGTCTTGGTATGCTCATTCCGCCTTCCGTTCTGATGATTGTTTGGGGCGTGATTACGGAGATGTCTATTGGCAGTTTGTTCATAGCAGGAATCCTTCCTGGCTTTCTGGTTGTTGCTCTTTTCGTTGGCTACATCATGTGGGTGGCCATTCGCCATCCTGAACGTGTTGGCGAGGGCAAAGTATTGCCAACAGCCCAACAAGATGCCAGAGATGCCAATGATTTGATTGTAGAAAAGGACATGAAAGCCATACTCCAAAGTACTTTGGGCCTGTTGGTTTTGATTGTGTTGGTGTTGGGCGGTATTTGGTTGGGTTTTTTCACACCCACTGAGGGTGCTGGTGTTGGCGCAACCTTGGCTTTGATTTTGGCTGTCATGCGTGGCATGACCTTGACTGAAATGAAGGCCGCTATTTTGTCTGTCGGCCGCACCTCTGCGCCTTTGTTGTTGCTTCTGGTGGCCGCTCAGCTGTATTCGCGTGTTTTGGCCATGACTGGCGTCACAGGCGCGACCAAGGACTTTTTCCTTTCATCGGGTTTGTCGCCTTACATGATTTTGGGCTTGATGATTCTGGTCTGGTTTATCTTGGGTTGCATCATTGACTCAATCTCCATCATTTTGCTCACGGTTCCTGTGTTTGCGCCTTTGGCCATGGCGCTTGGATTTGATCCACTGGCTTTTGCCATCATCGGTATTCTGGCCATCGAAACGGGCTTGCTGACCCCGCCATTTGGGATATTGGTGTTCACGGTGAAAGCGGCGGTCACGGATGAAAAAGATTTAACACCGGGTGAAATTTTCAGTGGCTCAATCCCTTTCTGGATTGTCTTGCTCATCACCATTTTGTTGATCGTGATTTTTCCGCAAATTGCAAATTGGTTGCCCACTGTCGGCAATGAGTTCGCCCGATAAATCGGGTGTTTTGAAAGGTTCACATGGCTGCTTATTGGCTTGCACGTTCGCGCATCACAGATCCTGTTGAGTACAAAAAATACACCGACCTGGTGCCGGGTATTTTGGCTCGACATGGCGGTAAGGTTCTGGCCCGTGGCGGCAAATACCAAATCATGGAAGGCCCGCAAGACTTCCACCGCTTTGTCGTCATTGAGTTTCCCACGCATGCCCAAGCAGTAGCGTGTTTCGAGTCTGAGGAATACAAGGCTGCAGCTGCCTATCGCAGGGCAGGCGCAGGCGTGGTCGAAAACGTCATTGTCGAAGGTGGCGAGTTCACAGTCTAAAAAAAAGCGCACGGGTTAAGTGCGCTTTTGTTTGCTGCTCAAGCCTTGCAGGCTTGAGCATTTCAGGGCTTAGGGAATGAACACACTTGAGCCGCTGGTTTTGCCAGTTTCCAAATCTGCATGCGCCTTGGCCACATCTTCCAAAGCGTAGCGCTGGTTGATGGTAATCTTGAGTGCGCCTTTGGCAAACATGTTGAAAACAGTAGAAGCTGAATGGCGCAAATCTTCTGTAGAAGCTGTGTAGGTCACCAAAGTTGGGCGGGTGAAGTACAGAGATCCCATTTTTTGCAGGGTACTGGCAGCCACAGGTGCAGGGGCTCCCGTGGTGGTTCCGAAGGATACAAAGTAGCCACGAGGCGCCAAGCTGTTGAGTGATTGGTCAAACGAGTTTTTGCCCACTGAGTCGTAAACCACAGGGACGCCAACGCCGCCTGTGATTTCCTTCACTCTTGCAGGAATGTCGTCTTTGAGTCGGTCAAGACAGTACTCATAACCGTTGGCCAAGGCCAGCTTGACTTTCTCTTCTCCAGCAGCCACACCAATCATGCGTGCGCCTAAGTGACGGCCCCATTGGCCTGCCAATAATCCAACACCGCCAGCCGCTGCATGCATCAAAACAAATTGGCCTTTTTGAACAGGATAGCAACGCTCCATGAGGTACTCAACCGTCATGCCTTTGAGCAAGGAGGCTGCAATTTCTTCATCTTTCATGTGCGCGGGCGCATGCAGCAAACGAGCAACTGGATAGTTGCGATGTGTGGCGCAAGCTGCAAGCACGGGGCCACTGGCGTAGCAAACACGGTCGCCTACTTTGAAGTCTGTGACATCGGGGCCAATGGCTTCAACAATACCCACGGCCTCAGTGCCTAAGCCAGTAGGCAAGGGCGCAGCGTATTGTCCTGAACGTGTGTAAATGTCTTGAAAATTAAAGCCAATGGCTGTGTGGCGAATTCGAACTTCACCTTTTTGGGGGTCGGGCAGTTGCAGGTCCTCAATTTTGAGAACTTCAGGGCTGCCGGTTTCGTAAATGCGGATGGCTTTCATGTTTTCCTTGACGGTATAAAAAGGTGCAGTCTTTGCGAGTCTTGAATGAGGGGACGTGCGATTAGGTAGCTGTCTCGGTCACTGGACCGTTGTCGTGATATTGAGCCACGCGGCCCATGCGAACAGCTTCTTCCCAAGAAAAGTTCAATTCAACTTTGATGCCATTGATGGGTTCACGCATAAACAGTTGGTACAAATTGGAGTTGTGGGCTTTGCGTTCACTGAACTCAACGCCGCGTTGATTCAATCGGTCGATAAACTCCTCCATGCCTTCGCAATTGAGACAAATATGGTCAATACGGCCAGAACCCAAAGCACCCGCTGCTGAATAGTCAGCACCGGCAACATCCGACGGCGTTTTAAGGTATGTGTCTTGGTGCACAGAATGCCTTGCCTTGCCAATGTGAAGCACATCTTGATCGCCGATGTACAACCAATAAACAGGAAAACCAAACTCGGGGTGGTAACCGTTTGTGAACCCCAGGTTGTCGCAGAACCAATCGCGAGTGGCTTCAGGGTCGTGCGTCAGAATGAGCACATGTTCTAGAAATCGCAGTCCCATGGTGTATTCCTTTTGTCTTATTTTGGTGGTTTGAAGTATAAATAATTGTGATCAGTGGGGCAAGAATTTCATCACGGCATCGGTGAAGGCCTGAGCCTGTTCAATGTTGGAAATGTGCGCCGCATTTGGCAAGACCACATAGCTTGAATCTGGCCAGTGTTGGTGGATGAGTTCTGACATGGCTGGGGGCGTGCCCATGTCTTGTTCTCCAACCATCACAAGGCATGGCATTCTCAAATTGCGCAGCTTTTCGAGAGTGTCCAACCCCCCAATGGCAGAACAGCACCCAGCGTAACCCTCAGCGGGTGTGCTGGCAATCATCTGACCCACCTGAGCCACGGTGGTCGGATTTTTTTCACGATAGTCTTGAGTAAACCAACGCTGCAAAGTAGGCTCGACCAATGGCGCCATGCCTTGGCTGAGCGCCATTTTGGCGCGATCGCCCCACATGCTCGCTGCATTGGGTGCGCCTCTGCCAGTGCTGTCGGCAATAACCACATGCGACAGCATCTCGGGGTGCTGAATGGCAAATGTTTGACCAATCATGCCGCCCAGAGACAAGCCCATCCAATGGGTTGATTGAATGCCAAGGTGAGTCAGCAAAGCATGCACGTCATCGCTCAATTGGTTCAGGGAGTAGGGGCCTGGCGTTGCCTGAGTTTGGCCATGCCCTCGAATGTCGTAGCGCAGAACCGTGAAGTGCTGATTGAGTGCTTGCATTTGGGCATCCCACATGGCTGTGCTTGCAGCCAAAGAATGAGACAGTGTTAGCCAGGGGCCGCTGCCAGAAATTTCGTAATGCATTTCAATGCCGGCAATCTGTGCTTTCATGGGGAACTTTCTAAAGGTTAAGAGGGAACATGTTCATGGTTCTGGTCCATGGCCAACATTAAGTTTTCAGGGGTCAAGGGCAAGTGCCGAGCACGAATGCCAAGGGCATGTGCCACTGCATTGCCCAGTGCGCCGGCGCATGGCCCGGTCACCACTTCGCCGCTGCCTAGGCTGGGGTTGCTGGGGTCATTAACCACATCGATATCAAGTTCGGGCACATCGAGAAATGACAAGATGGGGTAGTTTTCCCAATCGTTGCTGCTAATGCCTTGATCACTCCATTGAACCGACTCATGCAGGCTCCAACTGATTGCCTGCAAAATGCCGCCTTCTATTTGATTGCGCAAACCATCCAGATGCACTACTTTGCCCGCGTCCACACAGGCCCATACCTTGAGTACTTTGACGCGTTCACTGACTTCGACTTGAGCAACCAACGCACAATAGCCTGCTTTGTTTTTGTAGCGCCCGTATGCCATGCCATAACCAATGCCAGATCCAGCATTGCCGCGTTCATGCCAATTGGACATTTCCGCCACCTTTTGAACCACATGCCGAGCACGCGGGTCTGCCAGGTGTTTGAGTCGAAACGCTACTGGGTCTTGATTGCTGACTTCGCTCAGCTCATCCATCAAACACTCAATGGCAAACACATTGGCATGTGCTCCGAGTGAGCGCAATGCAGATACCCGCACAGGGGCGCTCTCTAGAAAGTGGTGTTCTACGGTCAATTCACCCACTTCATAGGCGGGTACCGCGTTTCGCAAACCTCCGCCTGCTGGCAAAGGCATGTCTTTGGGTTCAGGTGGTTTTTCATCAGGCAATGCTTGCCAGGCACCCAGCAGTTGAAGGCCGTTGCCCCACCCAGGTCGATTGACATGAGCGTGAGACCAAACTTGAACATGCCAATTTTGAATGTGACCCTCTGCACTCAAGCCTGCTTGTATATCCACTGAACTGGCCGAGCCCATGGGGGAGACTGTCAGTTCATCCTCTCGACTCCATTGAACACGAACATTCAGCCCCCATGTATGAGCAATGAATGCGGCATCGAACGCCACGTCATCTGCGCCATTGTGGCCGTAGCAGCCCGCACCAGGTTGATGAACGACTTGCACTTGTTGTTTAGACAGCTTGAGTGCCTGTGCCACTTGATCGCGCAGCGTGAACACGCCTTGTGAGTGTGACCACACCTGAACCCCGCCTTCTTCGGTGGGGGACGCCAATGCACAGGAAGGGCCAATAGAGGCATGCGCAATGTAGGGGCGTGAATATTGGCGGTGTAAGCGATGCGTGTCCTTGCGAGGGGCGGTGCCTGGGGTTGGCTGACCTGCTTCATGCAGTGCAATGCTGGATTTTTTATCCATGCTTGGCAACAAAACGTGTGCGGGTTGTTGCGCAGGGATTTTGGGAACAATCCAACTAACCAATTGTCTTGCTTGTGCGTGGGCTTTGACCAAGGCGCCTTCATCTCGACCGACGAGTGCCACAAAAGCATTTTGGATTAGCACCTGTTCCACGCCCTTGAGCTTTTTGAGTTGTTCGACTGGCCACTCTGCAGCGATGCTTAAGGGGTGAGGGCCGCGCAAAATTCGCGCGTGCCACATGTCGGGTAGTCGGTGGTCATGGATAAATCCGTCGCCCGTGAATTTGCGCCACAAATCACTTCGAGTGACGGTTTCTATCTCTGTGGGAATTGTCAAGAGATCAGGGTCTTCAGCGTCGACACGCAGATCCTCCCACGCCACTTTGTTTTCTAGGGCGAGTTGATGGTAGGAGGTTTGTTGACCTGAAGGACTATGGAATGCGCCTGCGCGCAAGATCAAATCGGAGACTTGGCACGACATGCGTTCCGCTGCCGCGAGTGCAAACCGACTTCTGACAATGTCGCCCACTCTTTGCCAAGCTTGCCCACCCACTTCGATGGACTGGCTGCCCGCTGTAAAGCCTTCATCGGGAGAATGACGGGTATCACCAGCCACCCACACAATTTGAGTGGCCTTGATGCCCAGTGCGTTGCAGGCAATTTGTGTCAAGGCTGCAGCAATACCCTGACCCAACTCAACTTTGCCGGAGCGCAATTCGAAAATGCCCTCAGGGCCGAAGCGCAACCAATGTTTGGCTAGCGGTGAAGTGCTGAGGCTAGGGGAGGGTATTGGCATTTTGAAGGTTCTTTTGTGCCAAGTACACGGCGCGCAAAATACGTGCGTGGGCGCCGCAACGACAAAGGTGTCTAGATAAAGTTTCCTTAATTTGAGCTTCATCCGCATCTGGATGCTGTTTGAGCAGCCCGGTAATGCGCACCAAAATTCCACTGATGCAATAGCCGCATTGTGCGGCTTGCTCTTCGACGAATGCGGCCAGAACAATCCGTCCCACTTCGTCCTCTGGCAATCCTTGAGCTGTTTGAATGTGCCTGCCTTCGCCAGACCAGACAGGCGTTGAACAGGCGTTTTGGGCTTGCCCATCAATCAAGACAGTACAGGCGCCGCAATGCCCACTGCCACAACCAAATCGCACGGAGGCGTCGGCGCACTTTTCTCGCAAAAAATGCAACAGATCGCCTTGAGGATCTGCAGACAAGCTGATGTCGGACTGATTGTGTTGTAAGTGGATCATGGTCAATGCTGACTCAATTAATCAGTGCGTTTTTTGGGTTTTTTGGCCACGGCTGAAGGGTTCAATATCTTAGGCAGAACCACACGTGCACCGGCCATGAAATGTTCGATGGTGATACCAATCAGGTCGGACAGGTCGTCTTCGATCGGTACATCAAAAATCCATTTTCGCTGGCCGAAGTAAAACAAGCGTGCATTGATACTCCAGACCAGTTCAATTTCGCTGGTTTTAAGAGGCACCTGTTCAACGCCAGGCAGTCCAAATTCATGGCGCAGTTCGATGGCGATGGGTTCCAAAATGCGCTCTCGCAAAATTTGCAGGTATTTGCGATTGATGTCTTCACCGCGCAAGCCTGAAAACATGAAAATCCTCACCCAGTCCCGGGTAAGCGCTGCTTTAGAGTACTCAATGTAATGTCGGGTGAGTCGGTCTTGCAGGGGGATGGTGCGGTCTTTGACCACCGACTCCCAAAAAGGATTCCAGCGGCCAAGGTACACCTCCTCATAGACTCGATTGATGAGGGCTTCTTTGCTGGGGAAGTATTTGTACAACAGGGATTGGGTGACTCCAAGGCGCTGAGCCAACTCTCGGGTATCGCCCACAAAGCCAACTTCCGCAAAGTATTTGACAGCCTCTTGTGCAATGTGTTTTTCTCGTTCTGGACCCGTCAAGCGCTTGGGGCTTGCCTTGACAGTTGAACGAACGGTGCGCTTGGTGACCATGAAATTGATGGAGGCTAAGTTAAGCTGCGATCACTTGTTGAAGTCCTTTTGATTGTACAGACTTCATGATGGCTTCCAAGGCTGCAACGTTGGCCAACATCTCATCCGTGCTGACCGGGTAGGGTGTGATTTTTAACACTGCTTTTGCAAACGCTTCGAGATTGGCCTGAACCGTGGGATGGGGTGCTGCAAAACGCTTCTGAGGTTCTTTGCCGCGCAACACGGTGGTGATATCCCAACCGGTCGGATTTTCTGGGTGGGTGCGATCTCTCACTTCAATCCAGCCGTGCGATCCATAAACAGCAAAGCGGCCTTCAAATGGCGTGGCCAAAACAGCGCTGATCATGGCGTTGGCGCCGTTGGGAAATCCCATCATGATGGCGAGGGTGTCGCCATTTTCAAAATCGGAACCTAGGGTGGCAAGGCGTGCCCATACCGTTTCGCATGGGCCTAGCACTGCGATGCTCAGATCAACCAAATGAATGCCAGTGGCTGTGAGGGGGCCTACTGGCGCAAAAGTGTTGGACAAGCGCCAGTTGTCTTTAGGCAGTGCAAAAAATTTGTCTTGGCTGAAGTTGGCTTCAATTTGCAAAATTTGCCCTAGGCCTCCTTCTGCAATCAATTGCCGCATGGCCATGATTTCGGGTTCAAACCTGCGTTCATGGCCAATGCCGAGGACAAGCCCTCGAGCTTTGAATTGTGCGATGGCTTTTTGGGCATCGTCCAGGGTCAGGCACAAAGGTTTTTCGCAAAACACATGCAATCCAGCTTGTGAGGCCAACATCATTTGTTGCGCATGCTGTTGATGGGGAGTGCACAAAATGACGGCATCCAAGCCCTTGTGTGTCATCAGCTTTTCGGGTGAATCATAAACAGTGAGGTTGGCCAACGCAGGGTCGTTTTGCATGGCTGTTCTGGCTTGGGCATCTATTTCAGCCACGGCACAAAGTTGCAGCCATTGAGAGGTGGCAATTTGCCTTGCGATTGTTTTTCCCCACCAGCCATAGCCGACCAAACCGACTTTGATGGGCGTGTGATTGGCTTGCGACGTGCTTGCGTTTGTCATGCTGGTGTCTCCTCTTGTTGACGGTTCTTGACAAATAGTTTAGCGTATTGGGTAATTAGGAGATCAAATGAACACTAAAAAAATCAAGAAATCTGCAGCACCGTCTGCTGTATCGTCTGCGGCACCCTCTTTGGCACGCTCTGAGCCATTGGTGCGTATCGGTTTTCTGGGTCTTGGCATCATGGGCTCCGCCATGGCAGGGAACTTAATTCGTGCCGGATTTCAAGTTTCAGGATTTGACCCCACTGCAAAGGCACGGCAACAATTGAAAGCTGCTGGGGGCAAGCCTTGCCGCAGCGCTGCCGAACTGGTTGCGTCTGTGCAGGTGGTCATCTGCTCTTTGCCAAATGCATCGGCATTAACAGAGAATGCAGAAATTTTGGCCACTGCTGGCCACAAAGGTTTGCTGGTCATTGAAACCAGCACCCTGGATCCTCGTGACAAAGAGGCAGCTCGTGCCAGAGTTGCCAAAAGTGGGGTTGTTTTGCTCGATTGCCCATTGTCGGGCACGGGCGCGCAGGCCAAGCGCAAAGATCTCACGGTGTATGCCAGTGGCCCCAAAGCAGACATTCGCCGATTGGTGCCCGTTTTTGAAGGATTTTCCAAAGCCCATTTTGACTTGGGTGCCTTTGGCAATGGTATGAAAATGAAATTGATGGCCAACTTGCTGGTGGCCATTCACAACGTTTCGACTGCTGAAGCCCTTTTGTTGGGCCAACGCTGGGGCATTTCACCTCGCAAAGCTGTGGAGGTGCTCAGTGATGGCGCAGGCGGTTCCAGAATGCTGCAAGTGCGCGGCCCCTTCATGGAAGACGAGGGCTGGAAAGAAGTCACCATGAAAATTTCTGTCTGGCAAAAAGACATGTACCTCATTTCACAAGCGCTGGCCGAAACTCAGGTTGCAGCGCCTTTGTTTGCCGCTACGGTTCCCATCTATAACGCCGCCATGGGCATGGGCCATGCAAGCCATGACACTGCTGCTGTGTTTGATGTGTTGTCGCGCATGTGTTCGGAGCCCACCAAGAGAGCCACCAAAACTGCCACCAAGCGCGCCGTAAAAAGTGCTTCCAAAAAAAGGTGACCTCATGAAACTGTCACTGAATCATTTCTCCATTCGCACGCTTGACCTGCCAGCGACTAAAAATTTTTATGTTTCGCTGCTAGGTTTGGTCGATGGGCCCAGGCCAGAGTTTCCCTTTCCAGGTCATTGGCTTTATCAAGGTCCAACGGATATTTACAGCAATGCTGCGGTGCACATCATTGGTATTGATCGAAACGACGCCTCTGGTTTGAAGCAATACTTGGGCGATCGGGAAGAGAGCCAACTGACAGGCAGTGGCGCACTGGACCATGTTGCTTTTTTTGCCACCGATCTGGCTGGCATGCTCGAGCGTTTGGCAAAGATGGGCATAGAAGCCAGGCGTCGGGACGTTCCTGGGCTTGGATTGCACCAATTGTTCTTGGATGATCCCAATGGCATTGTGGTGGAACTCAACTATTCATTTGCAGAAAAGCAAGCCTTAGACGCGTTGGCCACCAGCGCTTAAGTCATGGCACGTATTCTGGTTGCCGGTGGTTCGCTCGGTGGTTTGTTCGTGGCCAATATGTTGCTGCGTGACGGACATGATGTTCGAGTGATTGAGAAAGTCAAAGGCTCCATGAATGGTCGGGGAGCCGGCATTGTGTCCCACGATGCGCTTGTCAACGCCCTTGAGCGTTTGGACCTCGATGTGCAATCGACCCTTGGTGTTTTGGTTCCGGGCCGCGTCTTGTTAGATGGTTCTGGCAATGCTTTGCAAAAACTGGACATGCCCCAAGTGCTCACATCTTGGAGCCGTCTTTATCAAATTTTGCTTGAGGCTTTCCCAGCAGAGCGATACCTTCAGGGTGTGGCTGTTCAAAGGGTTGAGCAAGATGAGCGTGAGGTGCGTGTTTCTGCATCCAGAGACAACTCAGAGTTGACTTTTGAGGCCGATCTGTTGATTGCCTGCGACGGAATTCGGTCGAGCATTCGTCAGCAGGTTTTCCCAAACACCCAACCCCATTACGCTGGCTACATAGCTTGGCGTGGGGTCTGCGAAGAGTCCTTGCTGTCCGACTTCACCTTGAACTCATTGTTTGATTACTTTGGCTTTTGTGTGCCTGCCGATGAGCAAATCATTGGCTATCCTGTTGCTGGACCCAACAACGATACCCGACGGGGTCAGCGCGCTTACAACTTTGTTTGGTATCGCCCCATGCCGCAAGGCGATGAACTGCGCAATATCCTGACCGATGCCGATGGCAATCACTACACTCAGGGCATTCCGCCTCACAAAGTGTCATGGCGGCAAATTGCGAAGGCGCGCGAGGATGCGCGCAATTTGCTATCTCCCCAGTTTGCTGAAATTCTGGAGAAAACGGCGCAACCCTTTTTGCAGCCCATCTACGATCTGGCCTCAGACCAAGTTGTGTCGGGCCGTATCGCCATAATGGGAGATGCAGCATTTGTGGCGCGTCCTCACATTGGCATGGGCGTGACCAAAGCTGCAGAGGACGCTACGGCAATCTCGGATTCAATTCGCTTGTATGGCGCTTCATCGCAGGCAATGGCTGCTTATTCGGAGAAGCGACTGCGTGCAGGCCGATCAGCCATTCAGCGGGCCCGTTGGCTGGGCGATTACATCAAGTCTGCCGACTCTTCGAGCAAGTCCATTGTTCATCGACAACATCTGATGGTGAACGAAACAGCCATTGACTTGGGGCGTTATAGCCACCTGTCCACCTTCAAAGAGAATGAGCATTTCACTTTGAATGGGATTGCAGACCCGAAAAACTGAAAACATCTTCAGCAATGAGACGACGGAACTGTTGCTCGACCATTTCCCTCACCAAACTGGCTGATTGATTGTGATTTTTATCTTTTCGCGAGGCTAAAACAAGCAAGCGGTTGAGCTGAACGCCAGTGATTTCAGACATGACAATATCCGTGCTGGGGCCAATTTCCTTGAATGTAGAGACGGGCATGATGGTGGCCCATTTTCCCCTCAAGACCAACTCGCGGATGGAGTCAACCGAATCAATCAGGGCGGTGACCGATAATTTTTTGCCAATCGGAAAAAGTTGCTTTTCTACCAGTTCAAAGTGCAATGTGGTCATCAGCAAGGGGACTCGCTCAAGTTGCTGTAGTGAAACTGTTGCCCGCATTTTCATGCGTGCATGAGATACCAAAGCAAATGGCTCACCAAGCAGGGGGGTGAAGTTCAAGTTTCTGTTTGTTTCAGGGTTTGTGACCACAGCCATTTCAATCATCCCACGCTCCAACCAATCAAGCAATGTTGGCGTGAAGGCTTCCCGTGTTTTGAGTTCAAGGTTGGGAAGAGTCTCTAGGCATTGTTCAAACAGGCGGGGCAACATGATCCTCGACAGCGTTGGCGGAACGCCTAAAAAAACTGTTGAGCGCTTGTCTGTTAACTTGAAGGCTAACTTTTCCCGTACTCTTTCCACCTCTTTGATGATCAGATTGGCTGATTCGTAGAGCGTGACACCTGCCTGTGTGAGCCTTACGCCCCTTGGCAGTCGCAGCAGCAACGACACCCCCAATTCGGTCTCTAAGTCGCGAATTTGGCGTGTTAGCGCCGGTTGGGCAATTGGTATGGCTAAGGCGGCTGCCGTAAAGCTACCAGCATCGGCGATGGCTACGAAATAGCGGAGAGCTTTGAGGTTCATGGAATGACAAGATTGATAGATCTATACCGCAATGATATGGCATGGAAGGAATTTGGTATTGGATCGAAGGGCTTTCAGTTCCTATAATCAATTTCAATTAACTTGCTAACGAACGGGTAAGCAAGGCACTGGATACCCCTTCAATTCATTGAACTTTAAAAATTATTGACTTTATGGCCACCCATTCTTCCAACATTTCAGTTTCGTATTCGAACTTGCGAGACTTCATTCACTCAGCCATGCTCAGTCAAGGTTTGCCAGATGCCGATGCTCTCAAGGTGGCTAGCCTCATGGCAGAAGCCGACTTGCAAGGTTCTGACGGGCATGGTGTGATCAGGCTGCCGCAATACATCAAACGAATTCGTGCTGGCGGCATTAACAAAAATCCGAACATTCGGGTTGTCCATGAAATGCCAGGCTCTGCGGTTGTCGATGGCGACAATGCCATGGGCCACTTGGTTGTTTCGCACGCCGTAGATTTGGCCATCGAAAAAGCACGTCACTGTGGCGTGGCGTGGGTGAGTACGCGCATGAGCAATCATGCTGGCCCTGCATCTCTTTATTCGCGCAAAACATTGCAACACGACATGTTGGGTTTGTATTTTGCGGTTGGCAACGCCAACCACTTACCCCCGTGGGGTGGCTCTGACATGTTGTTGTCGACCAATCCAATTTCTGCAGCCATTCCTGGCGCTGAAGAACCACCTGTTGTTTTGGACATGGCAACAACCGTGGCCGCATATGGCAAAGTCAAGGCCAAAGCCAAGCGCGGGGAACAGATGCCAGTGGGTTGGATGATTGACCGACAAGGCCAGCCATTGACAGATCCAAACCGTGCGAACGAGGGTTTCTTGTTGCCGATTGGTGATTACAAAGGCTATGGATTGGCCCTTATTGTGGGCATGCTTGCTGGCACTTTGGGCGGCGCAGCAATGGGTCGTGATGTGATTGATTTCAATGCCGACCATGTCTCAACCACCAACACCGGTCAGGCTATTTTGGTGATCAATCTGGCTGCATTTGGTGATCCTGCTGTGTTCAAACAAGCCGTCGACAAGCTGGTGCGTGATATTCGCGGCAGTGAAAAACTGCCAGGGGTTGAGCGCATATGGTTGCCTGGAGAGCAAAGCCATGAAAAACGCCAGGCCTATGAAACTCAGGGTATTCCTATTGCCCCATTTTTATTCGATGAGTTGAATCTTTTGGCAGCTGAGCTGAAAATTAATCCAATGGTCAAAAACACTTCAAAATGATTGCATCTTTCAATCCCGCCACCGACGAGCTGTTGCAACGCTTCACGCCCTATGATGTCAATGAAATAGAGCGGCGCTTGGCCGAAGCCGCCAAAGCGCAGAAGGTTTGGCGCAACATGGGCATCCAAGAGAGACGTCCTTATTTGCAAAATGTCGCACAGCTGTTGCGAACCCACAAAGAACGCTACGCGCGAATCATCACACTCGAAATGGGCAAGCCCTTGGCGGAAGCTATAGGGGAGGTCGAGAAGTGCGCACTCAATTTTGAGTACTACGCTGAAAATGGTGCATCCATGATGGCAGACCATGTGATGCCTAGTTCTGCAAGCGACAGCAGGTTGGTTTACGAACCGCTGGGCCTCGTGTTGGCGGTCATGCCTTGGAATTACCCATTTTGGCAGGTGATGCGAGCTGCCGCACCCATTCTGATTTCCGGCAATGCCATTGTTCTCAAGCATGCAAGCAATGTGCCGCAGTGCGCGCTGGCCATGGAGCAACTGTTTAGCCAAGCGGGTCTCGCTTCAGGCTTGTTTACGGCGCTTTTGGTTGGCAGCAGTGAAGTAGATCGCTTGCTTGCTGATGATCGAATTTCAGCAGTCACTTTCACAGGCTCAACGCCAGTTGGAAGATCGATTGCGGCGTCGTCAGGCAGAGCGCTCAAAAAACAGGTTCTCGAACTGGGTGGTTCAGACCCCTTTGTTGTCCTTGCTGATGCTGATGTTGAAGCTGCTGCAAACGTTGCTGTCAAGGCGCGGTTTTCAAATACAGGACAAAGCTGTATTTCCGCTAAACGCTTCATTGTGGAGCATTCAATTGCTGACCGCTTTAGAGATGCGTTCTTAGAAGGCACCCTAAAATTGGTCACAGGGGATCCCTTGCAAAGCCAAAGCACCATGGGCTCTATGGCTCGACGCGAACTGCGCGACGAACTTCATGCGCAAGTGAAGGCGACCATTGAGCAGGGCGCCAAACTGCTCATCGGCGGTCATGCCATCGAGGGGCCTGGCGCATTTTATGAGCCCACCATTCTCGATCATGTGACACCCGCAATGACGGCTGCCCGAGAAGAAACATTTGGACCTGCTGCCGCAATCATTCGGGTGGAGTCGGCCGAACAAGCTATCGCTGTGGCCAACCAAACGCCGTTTGGCCTTGGTGCAGCGCTGTGGACGTCAGACCCAGACCGCGCTCGAATTTTGTCTCGACAAATGGACGCCGGTGCTGTCTTTATCAACGGTATGGTGGCGTCCGATCCCAGACTGCCTTTTGGTGGAACCAAGCAGTCTGGTTACGGCCGCGAATTGGCCCATTTGGGTCTACACGAATTTACCAATATCAAGACCGTGTGGACAGGCCCCGTTCGCACTTAAAATTTGCAGATCACTCTTTAAAAGGAAATCCCAATGACAAGCGCTACAGCATACAGCCCCATTGTTTTGAAACCTGATCAACTCAAAAGCCACGATCGTGGCGGCGGCGCCAAAACAATTCCGCTCGTGTCGCCAGCCATTGGTGCTTCCACTTTCATCAATGGCATCACCGAATTTGGACCCAGTGCCGCCATTGCTTTTCACAGCCACAACTGTGAAGAGAGTGTCATGCTGCTTGAAGGCAACGCCATTCTCGAAATGGAAGGCCATGAGTCTGTGGTTCTCAAAAAGCACGACACCACATGGCTGCCTGCCAATTTGTCACACCGCTTCCGTAACCTTTCTGATACTGAATCAATGAAGATCCTTTGGATTTATGCCAACGCCCAGGCTACACGCAAGCTCACGGAGACGGGCGAGACGCGCTTTGTCTATGCTGAGCACAAGGGTTAAACCGCTTCTTCTGTTGAAGTCGGAAATGGCTTCA
>JAJTGB010000123.1 GCA_021298995.1 Comamonadaceae bacterium
ATCGAAAATGTGTGTGGGTCGGCCCAACTCAAACATCACATAGTTGGAAATATCGACCAAGGCACTCACACTGCGCTGTCCGCAGCGGGCCAATCGGTCAACCATCCAGCCAGGCGTTGGCGCCAAAGGATTGACGTTTCGAACCACACGACCGGAAAAGCGACCACACAAGTCTGGGGCTTCAATTTGCACCGGCAGCACTTGATCCGAGGTACACGGCACAGTGGGGTATTGGGGTTGTAACAGTGGCGAACCAGTCAATGCAGACAACTCACGCGCCACCCCATGTATGCCCAAACAATGGGCCAAATTCGGCGTCAACTTCAGGGTGAACAGCACATCGTCCAATTTCAGGTGCTGGCGAATGTCTTGGCCCAACTCTGCGGTCTCAGCCAGTTCCAGCAAACCGCCGTGATCGTCATTGAGTTGCAACTCTTTGGAGGAGCACAACATGCCCTGGCTTTCCACGCCCCTGATCTTGCCCAGTTTGATGGCAAAAGGTTTGCCGTCTTCACCCGGCGGCAATAAGGCCCCGACCATGGCGCATGGCACCTTGATACCAACGCGGGCATTGGGTGCACCGCAAACAATGGACAAGGTTTGCGGCAGGCCGACATCCACTTCACAAATGCGCAAACGATCTGCATTCGGGTGAGGTTCTGCACTCAATATCTGAGCGACCACCACCTTGCTGAAGGCCGGTGCCACAGGACGCATTTCCTCCACCTCTAAACCCGCCATGGTGAGGGTGTCTGCCAAGGCTTGAGAGCTCAACGATGGGTTGCAAAATTCGCGCAACCAAGACTCAGGAAATTGCATAGTGGGGCAGGATTTGATTTAGCGAAATTGGCTTAAGAAACGAATGTCGCCATCGAAGAACAGGCGCAAATCATTGACCCCATAGCGAAGCATGGTCAACCTGTCGGGTCCCATGCCAAAGGCAAAGCCCATGTAATGCTCTGGGTCCAAACCCATGTTTCTGATCACTTGGGGATGCACTTGTCCGGAGCCGGCCACTTCGAGCCAGCGCCCTGCCAAAGGCCCGCTGGGAAACTGAATATCAATTTCCGCGCTGGGCTCGGTGAAGGGGAAAAAGCTGGGGCGAAATCGCAGCACCAAATCCGAAGACTCAAAAAAAGTTCTGCAGAAATCAGTGAAGACCACCTTCAGGTCTTTGAAGCTGATGTTCTCTCCAATCCACAAACCCTCACACTGGTGAAACATGGGGGAATGGGTTGCATCGCTGTCCACGCGGTAAGTGCGCCCGGGGGCAATCACGCGAATTTCTGGCATGACCTGCCCCGCATCCAGCAAGGCTTGATGGCGCTTGACGTGGCTCACCGCATGGCGGATTTGCATCGGGCTGGTGTGGGTGCGCAACAAATAACCACCTTCCACATAAAAGGTGTCGTGCATGGAACGCGCTGGATGGTCTTCAGGCGTATTGAGTGCAGTGAAGTTGTACCAATCGGTTTCAATTTCAGGGCCCTGCGCCACTTCAAAGCCCATGGAGTCAAAAATTTGCTCGATGCGCTCCAAGGTCAAACTGACTGGGTGCAAGCCACCCGTTGGACGCAAGCGCCCCGGCAAACCCACATCCAAGGCCTGCGCTTTCAGTTGGCTCGACAGCTCTTCATCTGCCAGCGCCTGTCTGCGCTGGGTCAAGGACATTTCAACAGCTTGTTTGGCTTGATTGATCGCGGCCCCCTGAAGCTTCTTTTCTTCAGTTGGCAACGTGGCCAAGCCCTTCATCAACTCCGTGATGCGCCCGGTTTTTCCCAAAAATTGGGCCTTGGCATTTTCCAAATCAGCTTGGGTATGACATCCCTCGAAAGCCGATTGCGCAGCCATTACCAAAGCATTCAGATCATTCATTGCGAGGCAAGCGTATTTGAATCAAATCGGGCCCCATGGGCCCATCACAATAAAAAACCCGGCGCACCTGCATACCAGGCGCAACCGGGCCGGGGGCATCAAGCCGCTAGCTTGGCTTTGACTTGCTCAACAATGTGCCCAAAGGCTGCTTTGTCGTGCACGGCCAAATCGGCCAACATCTTGCGGTCGATCTCGATGGCAGCTTTCTTCAGACCATTGGCAAACTGGCTGTAGGTCATACCCAGCTCACGGGCTGCCGCATTGATACGGGCAATCCAAAGCTGACGAAACACGCGTTTTTTGGTTCTGCGATCGCGGTAGGCATATTGCCCAGCTTTCATCACCGCTTCTTTGGCGATGCGGAACACATTACCGCGGCGACCACGGAAACCTTTGGCTTGAGCGAGTACTTTTTTGTGACGGGCACGTGCCGTCACTCCACGTTTAACGCGAGGCATTTGAAATTCTCCTTGTTCGTCTGATCACGTGTCCCCCAAACTCAATCAGGGGAACGCTGTCAGGGTCGGAAACCAACCGCCCCTGTCAGTTTTAAGCCGAGGCCACCGCAGCGACCTCCGCCGTGGGTTTGGCAACGCCGCCCACTTTTTTCTTGCCCGGCGCGATCATCATGATCATTTGCCGGCCTTCCAATTTGGGGAATTGCTCAACCACGATCAGGTCAGCCAATTCCTCCCGAATTCTTTGCAGCAAGGCCATTCCGATTTCTTGGTGCGTGATTTCTCTGCCCCTGAATCGCAATGTGATCTTGCACTTATCGCCTTCAGCCAAAAACCGTTTGATGTTGCGCAACTTGATGTTGTAGTCCCCATCATCGGTACCGGGCCTGAACTTGATCTCTTTGACTTCAATGATCTTTTGCTTGGACTTGGCTTCAGCGGCCTTCTTTTGCTCTTGGTACTTGAACTTGCCGTAGTCCATCAAACGACAGACCGGTGGTACAGCAGTGGAAGCAATTTCGACCAAGTCCACATCTAGGTCTCCCGCCATGCGCAAGGCCTCCATCAGACTCACAATCCCCAAGGGTTCGTTGTCGGGTCCACTCAAGCGGACTTCGGGTGCCATGATTTCCCGGTTCAACCGGTGCTTGCGCTCTTCGCGATGGCGGCGATCTCTGAATTCAGTAGCGATGGTTCTTGTCCTTTGTTAAAAAACCATTTGTCCAATGACAAACGGCACACAACCGCCAAGTGCAACGCACCCAGTCGCTATTTCAAAGAAATCAGCTTTTGAGGGCAATGTCATTGGAGATGATTTGTTCAAATGCATCCAAGGACATCACTCCGAGGTCTTTGTTACCTCGGGCGCGCACTGCAACGGCACCCGCTGCTTTCTCTTTGTCGCCAACGACCAAGATGTAGGGCAGCTTTTGCATTGAATGCTCACGTATTTTATAGGTAATTTTCTCGTTTCGCAGATCCGAGTCCACCCTAAAGCCTTGATTTTTCAATCTTTTAACGACACTTTCGACGTAATCGGCCTGGCCGTCGGTGATATTGAGCACACTGACTTGAACTGGCGCGAGCCAAACAGGCAATGCGCCCGCATGCTCTTCTATCAAAATGCCAATGAATCGCTCGAGGCTTCCCACGATCGCTCGGTGCAACATGATGGGTCTGTGGCGTCCACCATCCTCGGCCACAAACTCCGCATCCAAACGCTCGGGCATGTTTGGGTCGACTTGAATCGTTCCGCATTGCCACTCTCGTCCGAGTGCATCTTTGAGGGTGTATTCGATTTTGGGTCCATAAAAGGCGCCCTCGCCAGGCAGATACTCAAAATCACACCCTGAAGCTTTCAAGCCTTCGGCAAGCGCGTGCTCCGCACGGTCCCAGCTTTCGTCGCTGCCAATGCGCTTCTCGGGTCGGGTCGATAAGCGATAAAGGATTTTGGTGAAACCAAAATCTCGGTAAACCTTTTGCAGCAAGGTGGTGAAGGCCAACACCTCTGACTGAATTTGTGCTTCGGTGCAAAAAATATGGCCATCATCTTGGGTAAAGGCGCGCACACGCATGATCCCGTGCAAGCCTCCGGTGGGTTCATTGCGGTGGCATTGGCCAAACTCACCAAAACGCAAAGGCAAGTCACGGTAACTTTTGATGCCTTGCTTGAAAATCAAAATGTGCCCCGGGCAGTTCATCGGCTTCAAGGCATAGTCGCGCTTTTCCGATTCGGTCACAAACATGTTTTCACGGTACTTGTCCCAGTGACCCGTTTTCTCCCACAGGTGCTGATCCAGGATCTGCGGCCCTTTCACTTCAAGGTAGCCGTTGTCGCGATAGACGCGGCGCATGTACTGCTCCACCTCTTGCCACAAAATCCAACCCTTGGGATGCCAAAAAACGGTTCCCGGTGAGTGCTCATCGATGTGGAAGAAATCAAGCTCGCGGCCCAGTTTTCTGTGGTCTCGCTTTTCGGCCTCTTCCAGCATGGTGAGGTATTGCTGAAGGTCGTCTTTGCTGGCCCAGGCCGTGCCATAAATGCGCTGCAACATTTCGTTGCGGTGATCGCCGCGCCAATAAGCACCCGCCACCTTCATCAACTTAAAGTGCTTTAACTTGCCCGTGCTGGGCACATGGGGTCCGCGGCACAAATCCTCAAAGGTACCTTCGCGATACAAGCTCACATCTTCTTGGGCAGGGATGCTGGAAATGATTTCCGCCTTGTAGTGCTCCCCCAAAGATTTGAAGTGGGCAATGGCCTCGTCGCGTGGCAAAACGCGGCGAACAATGGCTTCATCCAGATTGGCCAAAGCTGTCATTTTCTTTTCGATCGCGACCAAGTCTTCAGGGGTGAAAGGCCGGTGGTACGAAAAATCGTAATAAAAGCCGTTTTCGATCACCGGCCCAATGGTGACCTGCGCTTCGGGAAAAAGGTCTTTGACTGCGTAAGCCAGCAAGTGGGCCGTCGAATGCCGAATGACCTCCACGCCATCGGCATCTTTGGCCGTGATGATGGCCAAACGGGAGTCACTTTGAATCAAATGGCTGGTGTCGACCAATTGACCATCCACTTTTCCGGCCAAGGCCGCCTTGGCCAGTCCTGCGCCAATGGAGGCCGCCACATCAGCCACCGTCAGGGGCGAAGCAAAAGTGCGCGTAGAGCCATCTGGCAGGGTAACTTGGGGCATGGGCAACTCGGTGAAGATCTGTCTAAGAAACAAAACAAGCGCGGTAGAAGGCCGCGCTATGCAGTTGATTTTCCCATAAAAAAAGCCCGCGAACGGGCTTTTTCATTCTCGCCCCACAGCGCGGGGCGAATCAAGTGGGTTCAGTGAAACTGCTCTTCTTCGGTGGAGCCTGTCAGCGCCGTGACGCTGGACTTGCCACCTTGGATGACCGTGGTCACATCATCAAAGTAACCGGTACCCACTTCTTGCTGATGTGAAACAAAGGAGTAGCCCCGCTCGCGCGCTGCAAACTCGGGTTCTTGCACCTTTTCCACATAAGCAGACATGCCGCGCTGGGCGTAATCCTGCGCCAAGTCAAACATGTTGAACCACATGGAATGGATGCCCGCCAAGGTGATGAATTGGTACTTGTAACCCATGGCACCGAGCTCGCGTTGGAACTTGGCAATCGTGGCATCGTCCAGGTTCTTTCTCCAATTGAAAGAGGGCGAACAGTTGTAGGCCAACATTTTGCCGGGATGAACCTTATGCACTGCCTCCGCAAATTGACGGGCAAACTCCAAGTCGGGGGTCCCGGTTTCACACCACACCAAATCGGCATAGTGCGCATAGGCAACGGCACGTGAAATCGCTTGGTCCATGCCTTTGCGGGTTTTGTAAAAACCCTCTGCTGTGCGCTCACCCGTGATGAATGGCTTGTCATTTTCATCGTAATCGCTTGTCAACAGGTCTGCAGCCTCTGCATCCGTGCGGGCAATGACCAGGGTGGGTGTGCCACACACATCGGCCGCCATGCGAGCGCCAATCAATTTTTGCACGGCCTCAGTGGTGGGCACCAGCACTTTGCCGCCCATATGACCACACTTCTTCACCGATGCCAGCTGGTCCTCAAAATGCACCCCAGCCGCACCCGCGCGAATCATGGCCTTCATCAACTCAAACCCGTTCAGCACGCCGCCAAACCCAGCCTCGGCATCGGCCACGATGGGGGCGAAATAGTCGACATAGCCTGCCTGACCTGGGTTCAAGCCCTTTGCCCACTGGATTTCATCAGCGCGTCGAAAGGTGTTGTTGATCCGCTCAACCACCCCAGGCACCGAGTCCACTGGGTAGAGGGATTGATCGGGGTACATGGACGAATAGCCATTGTTGTCGGCCGCCACTTGCCAACCTGAGAGATAAATGGCTTTGATGCCTGCTTTAACTTGCTGCATGGCTTGACCACCGGTCAAGGCACCCAAGCAATTGACGTAGGCCTCGCTGTGCAGCAAATCCATCAATTTTTCTGCGCCACGACGGGCCAAGGTGTATTCGATGGGAAAACTGCCGCGCAAGCGAACCACATCGGCTGCGCTGTAACCGCGCTTGATTCCTTTCCAACGTGAATTGGTGGCCCAATCCTTTTCAAGTGCGGAGATTTGCTGTTCACGGCTGAGTTGTTCGGTCAGAGCTTGTGGCATGGTGATTCCCTTTAAAAGTGGTTGAAACTGCGTATGCAGAACCCACACTTTAAGTCTTATATAAGACAATAAATGCTCTTATGTCTTATATAAGAATTTTATTTTCTTCATTAAAAACAAATGCTTATTATTTATATTTCACAATACGGTATACCTTATCTTGCATTGAAAAAATAAACCAAGATGGGCAAAATGAAATTTCCGTATTGTGAAAATGTGTTTTGGGATGTTCAGACCCGTGCTTCCAGGCCGACACGGACGTCCTGCACTTCATGCTTTCCCTGCGCTAGGCCATCCAATCCCCCGACAACAGGGGGACCCCACGCGCCCATGTTTCGGCAGTGGCTTCATAGATCAAACAAAAAAAGTCTTGTGCGCCCAAGGAAACCTGGATGTATTTTTTGCGGTATTGGCCATCGGGGATTGGCAATAGTCCTTCAATTTGATCCAGCAACATTTCAAGTTCAGCAGATATGGCATAAACCTCGCCGACCACATAACCGCCCTTCCCCAACTGAATGCCCGGGTAATCGCCGAGCGAGACCAAGCGCCCGGCCACTTGGGTGATTCCCATGAACCGAGGCGACGGACTCAATCGATTGATATCGTTGGCAGCGCCACGGCGCAACGTGCCATAAACAAAAACATGCAATGGGAATTCAGCCGACACCATGACCTCCTAAAACAGAACCTTAGCCGCCACTTGCAAGCCGGGGTCACCAACAGGCCGTTGATCGAAGTGGTTTGAGCGCTGTTGAAAACCAGCAAATGAGCCCCTTCGAAAGCCGCACAAGACATCGCGCCCGATGGCCAACGAGGACCATTTCCACCCACAGACGCCACACACACCTGCACAGCAGTGACCTCACAGGGTATTTTCACTCGTAAAAAACAACATATAAGAGTGAAAAAAACCGTTTTCCCCTTGGAAAAGCGTGTTTTCTCCATTAGGATTCGCTCTGCCGGTGGAGACACCGTTTCCGCCGGTGATTTTTCACTCTCTTCTAGAAGGAAACTGAATCATGGCAACTGCAAAAAAAGCCCCGGCAAAAAAAGCTGCAAAAAAAGCAGCTCCTGCCAAAAAAGTCGCTGCGAAAAAAGCACCGGCAAAAAAAGTAGCCGCTAAAAAAGCGCCTGCGAAGAAAGCGCCTGCCAAAAAGGCGCCTGCTAAAAAGGTAGTGGCTAAAAAAGCCCCCGCCAAAAAAGCAGCGAAAAAAGCGCCTGCCAAGAAGCGCACACCCAATGCCGCATTCATGCGTGCATTGACCCCCAGCGCCGCTTTGGCCGCTGTGGTGGGTGCAACTCCCCTGGCTCGCACAGAGGTGGTCAGCAAGATGTGGACATACATCAAAAAGCATGGCCTGCAAGACAAAGTCAACAAGCGCAACATCAATGCCGATGACAAATTGCGCGCGGTCTTTGGCAAAGCCCAGGTGACCATGTTTGAACTGGCCAGCT
>JAJTGB010000124.1 GCA_021298995.1 Comamonadaceae bacterium
GCCAGGTTGGGGTGTTGAAATCAATCCCGATTGGTTAAGCCGCGCGACCTATCAGGTGAGCGAGGTTAAGTAGATGAGCTTTGATTTGGCAACAGGTGTTCGTGATTATCTGGCCACTGGCAAGGTGAGTGGATTGCCTCATGCACTCTTTATGGATGGCGTGTTTCATGCGGCAGAAAGTCGCCAATCGATGCCGACTTGGGATCCTGGAACAGGTCGGGTCTTTTCTGAATTTGCTGCGGGTCAGGCTGAAGACGTAGACCGTGCCGTTTTATCTTCTCAAAAAGCACTGAAAGGCGAGTGGTCGCGTTTCACCCCCTCGCAGCGAGGAAAGCTATTGAGAAATATCGCTGAATTGATTCGAAAGAATTCAGACAGACTTTCTTTTGTAGAAGCCTTGGACTCTGGCAAACGCTTAGATGAAGCGATGGGCGATGTAGCGGGTGCGGCCAATTGTTTTGATTACTACGCAGGCGCCTCCGATAAATACCAAGGCATCAGTATTCCACTCGGTCCCGATTATGTGGCTTACACATTGAATGAACCCCTGGGTGTAACGGCTCACATCATTCCTTGGAATTATCCTCTTTCAACTGCGGCCAGGGGCATTGCACCTGCTCTTGCTGCTGGCTGCACGGTGGTTGCAAAACCTGCAGAGCAAACGCCCTTAACCGCATTGATGTTGGCTGAGTTGTGCATCGAAGCGGGTTTGCCAAAAGGTGTTTTCAATGTCATCACAGGGACGGGGCAGGCTGCTGGCGCAGCCTTGGTGAAGCACCCAGGCATTCATCACATCACGTTTACAGGCTCTGTCACCACTGGCATCGATGTGATGCGAGAAGCGGCAACAAACATCACTCACTTGTTGTTGGAGTTGGGCGGGAAGTCACCCATTGTTGCGCTGGCTGATTGCGATTTAGAACTCACGGCTGACAATGTGATTGCAGGCATTTTTGAAAATGCAGGTCAGATATGTTCAGCGGGTTCTCGCTTGCTGGTGCATGACTCAATTCACGATGCGTTGATAGAAAAGGTTTTGAAAAAAACCAAGGCCATTCACTTAGGACATGGCCTTAGAAATTCAGGCATGGGCCCCGTCAACTCTGAGTTGCAATTAAAGCGTGTGTCTGGCCATGTTGAGTCGGCCAAAACGCGAGGCATTCGGGTGCTTTGCGGTGGCCAAACCTCGGCCGACCCCGCTACAGGGCTGGGTTGGTTTTACGAGCCCACTTTGTTGGACAGGGTACCCTTGCTTGATGCTGCGGTGCAACAGGAAATATTTGGCCCTGTCCTTTGCATTCAAACATTCACCGACATGGAAGAAGCCGTTCATTTGGCCAATGGCACAGAGTTTGGCTTGGTAGCAGGTGTTTTCACCAGGGACTTGAGTGCAGCGCATCGACTGGCGCGCCAGATCGATGCTGGGCAGGTTTATGTGAATGAGTATTTTGCGGGAGGTATAGCTGTGCCTTTTGGCGGCAATAAACACTCTGGCTTTGGTCGCGAGAAAGGGCTGGAGGCGGTAGGGAGTTATTGCAAGACCAAAAGTGTGGTGGCGCGAATTTAAGCTTGCGAAACTGTGTTGAGATTGGTATGGTGGAGTTTCGATAATGGCACTTTGGAGGATGCCAATCAATTTCTACATTTGAGATGTGGTGGTTTAAAAAAATTTCGGTTCTGGTTGGTTTTCATGACTTTTAATCAAAGGAGAATGGCAATGTTGAGACAGCAAATTTTTAAAAAAATAGTATCGGTCAGTGCGTTGGTAGCCGCCATGGCATGGGCGGGCCATGCAAGCGCCCAATTGACAATTGTCTCGTTCGGGGGCGCTTACCAAGAAGGCCAAAGTAAAGCGTTATTCCAGCCTGCAGCAAAAGCCTTGGGCATTACCGTCAAAGAAGAAACCTACACAGGCATTGCAGACTTGCGGTTGAAGGTGAAAGCCGGTGCAGTGACTTGGGACATTGTTGCCAGTGGATCAGGCAGCGCTGCACGTGCTGGGGCTGAGGGCTTGCTTGAATCTTTAGACTACAAGACCATTGACGTGTCTTCATTTGCGCCGGGCTACACGCAAGAGCATTGTGTCGGTGGCGATGTGTTTTCTACGGTGCTAGCCTGGAACACTAAAACTTACGGCAGAAATGGTCCTCAAAGTTGGGCTGACTTTTGGGACGTGAAAAAATTCCCTGGTAAGCGTTCTTATCGCAAGGGTGTTGCCGGCGCTCTCGAGCCTGCGTTGATGGCAGATGGTGTGCCGCCCAACAAGGTCTATGAGGTGCTCTCAGCACCGGGCGGTATAGAGCGTGCCATTAAAAAAATCAAAGAGCTGAAACCCCATGTGGCTGTTTGGTGGTCATCGGGTGCACAGCATGCACAACTGATGAAGGATGGCGAAGTGGACATGATCACAGGTTGGAATGGTCGTTTCGATGTGGCGGCCAAGGACGGTGCTCAAGTCGCGTACACATTTAATCAAGGCTTGTTAGATTACGACTGCTTTGGTGTACCAAAGGGTGCACCCAATAAGGCCTTGGCCATGAGATTCTTGAATGAAATTAGCAAGCCTCAATACCAGGCTGAATTCACCAAGTACATCACTTACGGTCCAACCAATAAAAAAGCTTATGAAGGCACGGCCATTAGCCCTGCATATGCCAAAACTTTGCCTTCGCATCCAGACAATGCTGTGAAACAAGTGCCGATTGACTTGGCTTGGTATACCAAGTTTGAGGGCCGTGCCTCCGAACTTTATCAAAACATGTTGACCGAATAACTTCTGAAGATTGCCCGTGAAAAACGCCTCTTTACCAATTTCCATTGAACAGATCACGAAAAAATATGGTTCAACTTATGCTTTAGATCATGTTGATTTGGAAATTAGAAGTGGTGAGTTTTTAACCTTGCTGGGGCCTTCGGGCTCTGGCAAGACCACTCTTCTCACTGTTTTGGCAGGCTTTACGCGGCCCGACGGCGGCAGCGTGAAGTTTGGCAATACTGAGATGGTATGTGTGCCGCCTCATCAACGCGATGTGGGCATGGTTTTTCAAAACTACGCCTTGTTTCCGCACATGACTGTGGCCGAGAATGTGGCTTATCCCCTGAAGATAAGGGGTGTCAAAGTGCAGGAGGCCCAAGAGCGAGTCGAGCGATCCCTCGAGATGGTTCGCTTGGGAGGCTACGGTAAACGTGGCATCGACCAATTGTCGGGTGGTCAAAAGCAACGGGTGGCGCTGGCCAGAGCCATGGTTTTTGAGCCTCGCATCATGCTCATGGATGAACCGCTCTCTGCGCTAGATAAACAACTGCGCGAACACATGCAAATTGAATTGCGGCAGTTGCATGAAAAATTAGGTATGACCACGGTCTACGTGACACATGATCAACGTGAAGCTTTGACCATGTCCGATCGAATTGCAGTGATCAATTTCGGAAAGATCATGCAGCTAGATACGCCGCGTGCCATTTACGAAAGACCGCTGAACAAATTTGTGGCTGAGTTCATTGGTGAATCTACCTTTCTGCCAGTGCACATTGAAAATGGCATTGCGCAGTTTGCCAATTTTTCGTTCAAGACCCTTCACAACGACTCTCGCCATGGCGCGGCTCTTCTCATGCTTCGGCCAGAACGCCTGAAGGTCTTGGGGTTGCAAGAAAATCTAAATTCTCAGTTCAATGAATTTGCCGGTCAATTGGTTCACCTGGTTTATCAAGGTGACAGTTCTTTGTTGGAAGTCAAGCTTCCCAACGACCTGCTGGTTCAGGTCCGCATGCCTTCAGTTGAGTTGCAGAACCATCAAAACCTGCAAGCTGGCGCAGTGCTCCGACTGGCTGTGTCGGTCCAGGACTCCGTGGTTTTAAGCGCAGAGGGAGGCACTTCTTGAGCACATTGCCCAATGCACTGGCGCTCAAGCGAGCAGATAGCATTGAGCGACTGTGGTTGCTGGGCTTGGTAACCCCTGCCATGTTGCTCATTGTGATCACCATGGTTCTGCCAGTGGGCTGGCTTTTTTACTTATCTTTGTTGTCAGATACCGGCGCCTACACCACTGAACATTATGTGCGCATGTGGGAGCAACCTTCCTACTTGAGAACCTTCAGGGCCACATTTGAAGTGAGTTTTTTGACCACCGCAATTTGCCTAGTCATAGGCTACCCCTTGGCTTATTTTTTATCAGAGTTGCCCAAGCGTGCGGCCAACATTTGCATGATTGCGGTTCTCTTGCCTTTGTGGACTTCCTTGTTGGTACGCACTTACGCGTGGCTTGTGTTGTTACAACGCAAGGGGCTTATTAACAATTGGGCCATTGAATTAGGTTTGTGGACCGAGCCTATTGCGTTGGTTCACAACATGTTGGGCACCCTCATCGGAACAGTTCATGTGATGCTTCCCTTTTTAATTTTGCCGCTGTACTCATCCATGAGGGCGATCGACCGAAATTATCTTCGAGCTGCCGCCAATTTAGGTGCCAGCCCCCTGAAAACATTTTGGTCGGTGTTCTTCCCATTGGCCTTGCCGGGAATGGCGACTGGCGCTTTGATTGTTTTCATCTTGTGCCTTGGCTTTTATATAACCCCTGCCGTTCTGGGCGGCGGTAAAGTCATCATGGTGTCCAGCCGGATTGCCAATGACATTGAAATCTTTTTTAATTGGGGCGCAGCCAGTGCGTTAGGGGTGGTTTTGCTGGCCTTGACTGCCTTGTTGATTTGGATTTTCATGAAACTCATGAAAATTTCCAATCCCATGAATCAGGTGGTCAAAACATGACGTGGTTAAGCAAACCTGCAACAGACACCCAAATTACGCATCGGTCTCGGTTGTGGCTTTATGCCGTGGCCGTAGTGGTCATGATTTTTTTGGTCATTCCCACTTTGTTGGTGGTGCCCATGTCTTTTTCTGCTTCACAGTATTTGGAGTTTCCTCCTAGAAAATGGTCTTTCAGGTGGTATGAAGCTTATTTCAACTCTGCGTCGTGGATGCAGGCAACGGCCACGTCTTTGAAGGCAGGCTTGCTCACTGCGTTGCTTGCAACGCCCATGGCCACTATGGCGGCTTATGGTCTGCACACATCTCGCTTCAAGCATGTGAACTTAATTTGGATGTTGCTGCTGACACCCATGGTTGTGCCTGTCATCTTGATTGGAATTGGCGTTTTCTATGCCTATGTCAAACTTAAATTAGTGAACACATTGCTAGGCTTGGTTTTGGCGCACTGCATGCTGGCCATCCCCGTGGTGATGTTGGTGGTAGGCTCTGCGCTTAAATCTTATGACATGGATCAAGAACGCGTTGCCCGAAGTTTGGGTGCTTCACCGTTTTATGCTTTTTGGTCGGTCACCTTGCCCCAAATTAAGTTTTCTGTTGTGTCGGGTGCTGTACTGGCATTTTTAACTTCGTTTGATGAAATCATTGTGGCGCTGTTTGTATCCGGTGGCGATAACTCAACCTTGACACGCAACATGTTTAACGCGCTGCGAGATCAGGTAGACCCCACCATTGCCGCAATTTCTACACTCATCGTGTTGATCACTTCAGTTCTTCTGATTTTGACGCAATACATTGGGCAGCCAAAATCTAAATAAAAATACTTTTCCTATTGGAGTTGATTGATGAGCATCCAAAGATTTGAAACTGGCAAACGTTTGTCCGAGGCAGTTACTTTTAACGGCACTGTTTATCTAACAGGGCAGGTTGCTAACGACCACTGTGCGCCAGATATTTATATCCAAACCCAACAAACATTGGCCAGCATCGACCGCCTGCTTGAAAAAAATAACAGTGACAAATCAAGAGTTTTGATGGCCACTATTTATTTAACCAACATGGACACTTTTGGTGACATGAACCGTGCCTGGGAAGAGTGGGTGGTACCAGGCGCAACGCCTGCCAGAGCCACGGTTGAGGTTTCACGATTGGCAGGAAAAGAATACGGTGTTGAAATTAGCGTGACCGCAGCGCAGCGCACCAAACCGTGGGCGTAGAGCGTGCCGCTGGATTGAAAGTACACGGCCTCGGGTTCTAGGTTGGGTCGGTTTAAGTGGTGCATTAAACCTGCAACTTGTCCTTTCTGAATGTCATCGCCTAAGGCAAAGTGTCTTTCGAAGTAGCCGTCCATGGGCGCGAACACGTAGGCTTCAGTGCCATGAATTCGTGTCCATTGCGTTTTTTCGCCAGGACAAGTTTCGATGTTTGGCAAAACTCCAGTGTGCTTGAGCACTCTGTGTGTGGCCTCACGTGTGGCCCGAACAGAGTCTGCTGTTGCCCAGCCGCCCATGCCCATTTCGGCTGCAAGCATGGGAATGCCCTTGAAGGTGACATAGCCTGCAGAGGTTCGGTAGTCACCCATGTTGCTGGTCTGAACCGTGATACCAACGCCAAATGCCTCCGCTAAGCGTGCATTGGCTTGAATGAGTTCAGCGGGCATGCCTTCTGCCATAACCACATGCGCGCTTGGCTGGATAAACAAGGAGCGGCCACCCGCATGCAAGTCGATGTAGAAATTCGCCTTGCTAAAAAGATAGTCAGTGACATACCTGGCTATTTGCTGCGTCGGTAAGCCGTAGTCATCACCGGGAAAGACGCGGTTCAGGTTCAATTGATCGATGGGGGATGTGCGTCGCCCGGCTTTCAATGCTGGCGCATTGAAGGTGGGGAGCAAGATCAGTTGACCCCTAACTTCGTGAGCTTCGATGTTGCGCAACAATTCCGAAATAACGATGGGGCCTTCATACTCGTCGCCATGAACCGCACCTGTCACGACGACCACTGGGCCATTGCCATTTTTAATGGAGGCGGCGGGAAACGGAATCACGCCCCATGCATCGTCGTCGGGAGAGTGGGGCAAGTTGAGGGTGCCAATTTGCTTGCCGTCTTTG
>JAJTGB010000125.1 GCA_021298995.1 Comamonadaceae bacterium
TCATGAGGGCCGTGAATCGCTCTGAATATTGACGTTGCATCAAATCTTGCGCCTTCACATCAAATTGTTTCAGCTCGTCAATGGGCAAATAAATTCGACCGCGCATGGCATCTTCACCCACATCGCGCAGAATGTTGGTCAATTGAAAGGCCAAGCCCAAGGTGTGTGCGTAAGGGGTTGTTTGCGGGTCGGTTTGGCCAAAAATTTTGGCAGCCACCTCGCCCACCACGCCAGCCACCAAATGGCAGTAGCGCTTCAAACCCGCATAGTCCAAATAGCGTGTTTGCGACAGGTCCATTTGACAGCCTTCGATGACGGACAGTAAATGGTGCGCTTCAATGCCATAGTCGCTGGCATGCACCATGAGTGCTTTCATCACGGGGTGTGTGGGACTTCCGGCAAACGATTGAACCACTTCGTTTTGCCACCAAGCCAGCGTGCTCTGGGCCACACTGGGGTCTGATATTTCATCAACCACATCGTCCACCTCACGGCAAAAAGCATAGAAAGCGGTGATGGCGGCGCGCCGGTTGGCGGGTAAAAACAAAAAGGCGTAATAAAAACTGCTGCCAGAGTTGGCTGCCTTTTGTTGAACGTATTCTTGGGGTGTCATGGTGTTTGATTGTCCCACTCTCTGACTTACATCCAGAGAGCTCGCCAGAAAAGAACGGGTAAGTCCCAAGCCTTCAGCGTAGGACGATGTTGAAAAGCCTTGGGGCCGAGTTTTTCAACTTTTTCTAAAATGCGCAGCCCGCCCTGAACCACTCCCCTCAGCTCTAAGCCTGCCCGTCCGGGCACCTGATGAACCAAAGGCGAGCCAGACATCATGAGTGCGCGGGCATGTTGGCAAAGTTCTTGAACAAGTTGGCTTGCCTCCATTGAAGCTTGTAAATTTTGCGGCACATAAAAGCGGCCTCTTGGAATGTCTTCGCTCAGGTCTTGCCAAAAATTAATCAACTGAAGGGCACTGCAAATGGCATCACTTTGACGCAGTGCTGCTTCATCTTTCACGCCATACAGGTGCAGCAAAAGCCGGCCCACGGGGTTGGCCGAAAGTTCACAATATTGCAGCAGCTCAAGCATGGTTTGGGGTTGGCTGGCTTGTGCTGTTGCCAAGACATCTTGTTCAAACGCTTTCAGCAAATCATTCAAGTACTGAACAGGCAATTTGAAATCTTGAATGACTCTGTGCAGCGGCACAAAGATTTCAGGTTTCATGCCTTGGGCCGATGGGCCATGCATCAGTTCCTGTCTAAAGCTTTGCAGTTCTTCCAGTCTTTGCGCTGCTTCTTCATGACCTTCGTCGGCAATGTCGTCTGCAGCACGGGCAAAGGCATAAATGGCGGCAATGGCAGGGCGCAAGTGCGGCGGACACAAAATGGAAGCCACCGGAAAGTTTTCGGGGTGGGTAATGGGAAGGGCTTGAACTTCCTTTGAACTGGCTTGATGGCTTGGCATGAATCCTTGTATTTTCGCTTGACAAGCATCATGGATTACCCTAGATTACTAACCAGTCAGTCATTAATTTGGATTTTCCAATGCCACAGTATTTTTCCCGCATTTCTTCTTTGTCGATGGTATTGCTTGTTATGGGCTTGGGCTTGAGCGCTTGCACGCCCAAACAAGAAACGGCAGAACCCATTCGATCAGTCAAATTGTTCACGGTGGGTGAATCCGATTTGAACGTGCAAGGAGAGTACGCGGCCGAGGTGCGTGCTCGAACTGAAAGCCGCTTGGGTTTTCGTGTGGGCGGCAAGATCGTGGTGCGCCAGGCCGAAGTTGGGCAGCGTGTTCAAGCTGGGCAGGTGTTGGCCGAAGTCGATGTTCAAGACTATGCGCTTGCTGCTCAAGCGGCTCAAGCCTTGGTGGTAGGGGCGCGTTCACAGCGAGATCTGGCGGCAGCGGACTTCAAGCGTTATGAGGCCCTGTTGGCCCAAAACTTCATCAGTGCAGCCGAATTGGAAAGGCGTTCAACCACTTTGAAGGCCGCGCAAGCTGCATTGGACCAAGCGCTGGCACAAGCCCAAGCGCAAACCAATCAAGTGGCTTATGCCAAATTGATGGCTACTGTTTCTGGTGTTGTCACAGGGGTTGAGGCTGAGCCAGGGCAGGTGGTTTCGGCAGGTCAGCCGGTGGTGAGATTTGCCCATGATGGTCCTCGTGATGCTGTTTTTGCAGTTCCAGAACATGTGGTGGGACGCCTCAACTTGGGACAAAAAATGACGGTCACGGTGGGCAACACCAATCAAACCTTTCAAGGCCAAGTGCGAGAAATTGGTGCCAGTGCCGACCCCGCTACCCGAACATTCGCGGTCAAATTGGGGTTAGACAAAGCCGAGTCATTGCCCTTGGGCATCACTTTGAATGTGCAGGCACCCCAATTGGCAGGCAGTACTTCAGATGTGATCAAAGTGCCCACCAGTGCCCTGCGCCAAGAGGCCAATCAGACCAGCGTCTGGGTGTATGACGCGCAAACTTCCACCGTGCTTTCCCAAGTGGTTCAAGTGGCCACTGCAGATGGCAATGAGGTGGTCATTGCTTCGGGATTAAAGGCGGGTCAACAAATTGTGAGTGCAGGCGTGCATGTCTTGTCGCCTGGCCAAAAAGTGACGGTTTACAACGCCGCCGCTGTTTCTTCTCCTGCTGCAAAGTAAATCATGCGCGCAGAACCAAAAACGGGCTTTAACCTGTCCAAGTGGGCCCTTGATCATCCGGCTCTCACACGATATTTGATGCTGGTGTTGATGCTGTTGGGCGTCTTTGCTTTTTTTAATTTGGGTCAAGACGAAGATCCTCCCTTCACATTTCGAGTGATGGTGGTCAGGGCTTATTGGCCAGGCGCTACGGCCCAACAAGTGGCAGAACAAGTGACCGACAAACTGGAGCGAACACTCCAGGAAGTACCCTTTGCAGACAAGATTCGAAGCTACTCCAAACCGGGCGAATCACAAATCATTTTTCAAGTCAAAGACTATTCCAAACCCGCAGAAGTGGCCAATATTTGGTACACAGTGCGCAAGAAAATTGGCGACATGCGCGGCAGCTTACCCGCGGGTGTGGTGGGGCCTTTTTTTCTAGATGATTTTGGCGATGTGTATGGGGTGATTTATGCCTTGCAGGCAGATGGCTTCACACCTGCCGAAGTGAAGCAATTTGCCGACGATGTCAGGCAGAAAATATTGCGTGTTCAAGACGTTGCCAAGGTCGAACTTTTCGGCGTTCAAGATGAAAAAGTTTTCATCGAAATTTCACAAAAGAAATTGGCGGCCATGGGCATCGACATGGGTGCCGTCATTGCGCAGTTGGCTCAACAAAATGCCGTTGAATCGGCGGGCACTTTGAATCTGCCTCAGGATGCCATTCAACTGCGGGTCAATGGGCAATTCAACAACTTGGAGTCACTCCGGCAAATGCCAATTCGCGGCTTTTCGGGTCAGCAAATCAAACTGGGTGATTTGGGAACCATCAAGCGCGACTACATCGATCCACCGCAAGTCAAAGTGCGCCACAACGGTGAGTCCGTCATTGGTTTGGGTGTGTCCATGGCCAAAGGGGGCGACATCATTCAACTGGGCCAGGCTCTCAAAGTGAGTATTGCCAGCATTGAAAAGTCATTGCCTGCGGGCGTGAAATTGGTTCAAGTGCAAGACCAGCCTCAAGCCGTGTCTAGTTCGGTCAATGAATTTTTGAAAACATTGATCGAAGCTGTGGCCATTGTGTTGGCGGTGAGTTTCTTGTCCTTGGGTTTGCACAAGCGCCCGGGCATCCATCCTTTGTGGCGCCGTTGGACCTTGGATATTCGGCCTGGCTTGGTGGTGGGTATCACCATCCCATTGGTCTTGGCCGTTACGTTTTTGGCCATGGATTATTTCCACATTGGCCTGCACAAAATTTCTTTGGGCTCTCTCATCATTGCCTTGGGCTTGTTGGTAGACGATGCCATCATTGCGGTAGAAATGATGGTGCGAAAAATGGAGGAGGGCTACGACAAAGTGCGTGCAGCCACCTTCGCCTACGAACTCACAGCCATGCCCATGCTGACAGGCACCCTGATCACTGCGGCCGGTTTCTTGCCCATTGGTTTGGCCAAATCCCTCACAGGTGAATACACCTTTGCAATCTTTGCTGTCACTGTCATTGCCTTGTTAATCAGCTGGGTGGCCTCGGTCTATTTTGTGCCGTACTTGGGCACCTTGTTGTTGAAAGCGCCACCGCATGTGAACGCATCTGACCAAGCGGTCATTCATGAAATGTTTGACACGCCTTTTTACAACAGCTTTCGAAGCGCCGTCACTTGGTGCGTGTTTAATAAATGGAAAACCATTGCCATCACACTTGTCTTGTTTGTACTGGGCTTTGTGGGCATGGGCAAAGTTCAGCAGCAATTTTTTCCAGACTCCAGTCGGCCAGAAATCATGGTGGAGTTGTGGCTGCCTGAGGGTGCTAGTTTTGTGGCCAGTGAAGAAGTGGCCAAGCGCGTTGAAAAACGCTTGGTGGCTGAGCAAGGCGTCAACTCCGTGAGCACGTGGGTAGGGTCTGGCGTGCCACGTTTTTATTTGCCGCTGGATCAAATTTTCCCTCAGTCCAATGTTTCACAGCTCATAGTGGTGTCCAAAGATTTGAAGGTTAGAGAGTCGCTGCGTGTCAAATTGCCAGCCCTGTTGGCGTCTGAATTTCCGGAGGTGAGAGGGCGCGTCAAGCTGTTGCCCAATGGCCCGCCTGTGCCATATCCGGTGCAGTTTCGGGTGGTGGGCGCCGATCCTCTGGCGCTGCGCTTAAAGGCCGACGAAGTGAAGGCGGCTTTGCGCACCAACCCCAATACGCGCGGCGTGAATGACAACTGGAATGAGTCTGTCAAGGTTATTCGCTTGGAAGTCGATCAAGCCAAGGCGCGTGCTTTGGGTGTCACCAGTCAATCGATTGCCCAAGCATCTCGAACCATTTCGTCTGGCTCGACCATTGGTCAATACCGCGATGGCGACAAACTAATTGACATTGTGTTCAGGCAGCCCCAGTCTGAGCGCGATGCCATTACCGATTTGGCTGGCGCCTATGTTCCCACCGCTTCTGGCAAGTCCATTCCCTTGTTGCAAGTTGCCAAACCTGTGTTCAATTGGGAGCCGGGCGTTATGTGGCGAGAAGGGCGGAGCTACGCCATCACTGTCAATGCCGATGTGATTGAGGGCATTCAAGGTGCCACAGTGACTCAGCAGTTGTTGCCCGACTTGAAAAAGATAGAAGCCCAATGGCAGGAAAAAGACGCTGGCGATTACCGCATTGAAGTGGCAGGCGCGGTGGAAGAGAGCTCCAAAGGCTCTGCCTCCATTGCAGCGGGCATGCCGCTCATGCTGTTTGTCACATTCACCCTGTTGATGCTTCAGCTCCAAAGTTTCAGCCGTGCTTTGTTGGTGTTCATCACTGGCCCACTGGGTATTGCGGGTGTGGCGGGGGCCTTGCTGGTTCTGGATCGACCTTTTGGCTTTGTTGCTTTGCTAGGCGTCATTGCCCTGATGGGCATGATTCAGCGAAATTCGGTCATTTTGATCGATCAAATTGAGCAAGACAGGGCTGCCGGCGTGCCAGCCTGGGAGGCCATTGTGGAGTCTGCTGTCAGGCGCTTGCGCCCCATTGTGTTGACGGCTGCTGCAGCTGTTTTGGCCATGATTCCGCTCTCTCGCAGTGTGTTCTGGGGGCCAATGGCTGTGGCCATCATGGGCGGACTGATTGTGGCAACGGCCCTCACCTTGCTGGCTTTGCCGGCCATGTATGCGGCTTGGTTCAAGATTGCACCACCCCCAAAATCAGCCTAAACCCGACGACCGAAAGGGGGACTTCAGCCCAGAAGTCCTCACTTCCATGGTTAAAATAGAAGGTTGACCGATTCAACCCATATCGATGGGACCCGCGCGGGTGGCGAAATTGGTAGACGCACCAGGTTTAGGTCCTGGCCCGTTTGAAGAAAATGGCCCGAACCGTCAAGATGGACGGTTTCCGTCCAGGCAAAGTGCCCATGAACGTGGTGGCACAGCGCTATGGTTATTCAGTCCAATACGAAGTCATGAATGACAAAGTGGGCGAGGCATTTGCCCTAGCAGCCAATGAAGCCAAAGTGCGCGTGGCAGGCCAGCCACGCATTACTGAAAAAGAAGGCGCCCCCGAAGGTGAGCTGGCTTTTGACGCCATCTTTGAGGTGTACCCCGAAGTCAAGCTGGGCGACCTGACGGCTGCCACGGTTGAAAAACTCAGCGCCGAAGTGACCGATGAAGCCATCGACAAAACCGTTGATATTTTGCGCAAGCAACGCCGCACATTCTCACAGCGTCCCGCTGCTGAAGCCGCAATCGATGGCGATCGTGTCACGGTAGATTTCGAAGGCAAGATTGACGGTGAAGTGTTTTCTGGCGGCAAAGCTGCCGACTTCCAATTCTTGGTGGGCGAAGGCCAGATGCTGAAAGAATTTGAAGAAGCTGTTCGAGGCATGAAAAATGGCGAAAGCAAAACTTTCCCATTGTCATTCCCTGCCGATTACCAAGGCCAAGACGTGGCCGGCAAAACTGCCGACTTCTTGGTCACTGTGAAGAAAATTGAAGCCGCCCATTTGCCCGAAGTGAACGAAGCCTTGGCCAAGTCCTTGGGCATTGCCGATGCATCCGTCGAAGGTCTGCGCGCTGACATCCGCAAAAACCTCGAGCGCGAAGTCAAATTCCGCTTGCTAGGCCGCAACAAACAAGCCGCTATGAACGCATTGGTTGAGAAGGCCGAACTCGACTTGCCCAACGCTGTGGTGCAAA
>JAJTGB010000010.1 GCA_021298995.1 Comamonadaceae bacterium
TGTTTCCCTCTGTTGATTTTTCTAATTGATCAAGGAGAAAAAAATCATGGCAACTGCAAAAAAAGCGGCACCAAAAAAAGTCGCAGCAAAAAAAGCAGCCCCTAAAAAGGCCGTCGTAAAAAAAGCGCCTGCTAAAAAAGCAGCTCCCGCTAAAAAAGCAGCTCCTAAAAAAGCAGCTCCCAAGAAGGCCGTAGCCAAGAAGGCAGCCGCTCCTAAAAAAGCAGCTCCCAAAAAGGCAGCGCCTAAGAAAGCAGCTCCTAAAAAGGCCGTAGCTAAAAAAGCAGCAGCTCCTAAAAAAGCCGCCGCTAAGAAAGCCGCTCCTAAAAAGGCTGCTAAGAAAGCTGTAGCCAAGAAGGCTGCTAAAAAAGCTGCTCCTAAAAAAGCCGCTAAAAAGCCTGCGAAAAAAGCAGCTAAGAAAGCTGCGAAAGCGCCCGCTGCCCCTGCTGCCGCTGCGCTGAATCCTCAAGCTGCATGGCCGTTTCCTTCGGCCGCGAAGCCTTGATTCAAACTTAAAGCGCTAAGCGAAAGCAAAGCCCGATGCTTCAAAGCGTCGGGCTTTTTTATGGGCCAAACAACCATCTAGGGGTAGAAAGTAAGTAAGCGATAACCCATGAAACTGGCGTTTTCTCGCTTCAAGCTCAAAAGTAGCTCATGCTCCATGATTTCGCCGGGCGCCATCACTGGCGGTGCTCCCCACTCTGTCAGGTTCAACACTTTTCGAACAACAGGCTTGTCTTGCACATCCGTCAAGGTCAGCTCCACCCACGGCGTTGCCACAGGCACCACATCAGAATTTCTGAGATTGATTTGAAGGGCCCATTGCGGCGCCTCCAACACCATCTCATCCAAGGGGTGTTCTGATCGCAGCAAATCAACCGACGCGTAGTCGATGACCACGGCATCGGTTTTTTGCAGGGGTTTAATTTGACAGCCCACCTGCTCACACACCCGCTCCAAAATGGGTTTGATCGCTGGCTGATAAGTGGCTAAGGGGTCTTTGAACAACCAGACCGCCTGAAGCACAAGGCCCAAAAGTCCAAGCACTGCCCAGGCCCACAAACCCCAAAAGGTCATGGGAAAGCTCATGGGAACTTAGGCAGCAGTGCCGCGTTGTGCTGTCATCAAGATCCAACCGTCTTCTCGGTCAGCCACCGACAGCGTCACGTGAGGTGCATAGGCCTGAATCAACTCGGCTTCTTGGCGCTCCAAAATGCCGGCCAACACCAAGTTGCCACCCGCTTGCACATGGCCGCACAAAAGAGGCGCCAAGACCTTCAGGGGTGTTGCCAAAATATTGGCCAACACAGTTTGGTAAGTGCCTTGGGCCAAGTCGGGCAGGCCCGCATTCAAAGTCACGCCATTGGCCTGCGCATTGAGTTCGGTGGATGAAACTGCGGCTTCATCAATGTCCACTGCGTCAATGGGCTGCGCACCAAACTTGGCAGCACCAATGGCCAGAATACCGGACCCGCAACCATAATCTAGAACACGCTGCCCCTTTAGCGAGTGGGTGGCAATCCAGCGCAAACACATGCGCGTGGTGGGATGGGTGCCCGTGCCAAAGGCCAAACCGGGATCTAGGCGAATCACTTCGCGCGCTTGCGAGGGCGGCTCGTGCCAAGTGGGCACAATCCAAAAATCGGGTGTGATTTCAACGGGGGCAAATTGTGATTGGGTGAGGCGCACCCAATCTTGGTCGGGCACAGAAGCCACCGACACCACCGCACACGACTCAAAAAAATCTTGCGCCGCCAACAACAGGGCTGCTTCACGCGCTTCATTTTCTTTGGCAAACAAGGCCACTACTTTGGAGCGTTGCCAGCCTTCTTTGGGCGGCGGCATGCCGGGCTCGCCAAACAAAGCTTGCTCGTGCTCTGTTTCGGCATCGGCATCTTCCACCGAAACGCTCAAGGCATCCAAAGCCTCAAGCGCCTCGCTCAAGACATCGACGCGGTTTTCAGGGCACAACAAGTTGAGTTCAAACATGCTTAAGTTTTGCGGTGACGCAACCATTCTTCCAAGTAGTGAATGTTGGTGCCACCATTGACAAATTTGGCGTCGCGCATAATTTCACGGTGCAAATCAATGTTGGTGCTGATGCCTTCCACCACTGTTTCGGCCAATGCCGTTCGCATGCGGGCAATGGCTTGCTCGCGTGTGTCGCCATGGGCAATGATTTTGCCAATCATGGAGTCGTAATTGGGCGGCACAAAATAGTTGTTGTAGACATGCGAGTCGACCCGAATGCCGGGCCCACCCGGTGCATGCCATGTGGTGATGCGGCCGGGCGAGGGGGTGAACTTGAAGGGGTCTTCTGCGTTCACACGGCACTCAATGGCATGGCCACGAATGGTAATTTGCCGCTGGATGAAAGGCAGTTTTTCGCCTGCGGCCACCATGATTTGGGTTTTCACAATGTCAATGCCAGTGACCCACTCCGTGACGGGGTGCTCCACCTGAACGCGGGTGTTCATTTCAATGAAATAGAACTCACCGTTTTCATACAAGAACTCAAAGGTGCCTGCGCCGCGGTAGTTGATTTTTTTGCAAGCCGCCACACAACGCTCGCCAATTTTGTCGATGAGCTTGCGCGGAATACCTGGGGCCGGCGCTTCTTCCACCACTTTTTGGTGACGCCGCTGCATAGAGCAATCGCGCTCGCCCAAATAAACCGCATTCCTGTGCTTGTCAGCCAAGATTTGAATCTCGATGTGGCGGGGGTTCTGCAGGTATTTTTCCATGTAGACCGCAGGATTGCCAAAAGCTGCACCCGCCTCGGCCTTGGTCATTTGCACGGCATTGATCAGCGCCGCTTCTGTGTGCACCACACGCATGCCGCGGCCGCCACCACCGCCAGCCGCCTTGATGATGACTGGGTAGCCAATGCTTTTGGCTGTTCGGCGAATGACCACAGGATCGTCTGGCAGCTCACCCTCCGAGCCGGGTACGCAGGGCACTCCGGCTTTGATCATGGCTTGCTTGGCTGACACTTTGTCACCCATGATGCGAATGGAGTCGGGCGTTGGGCCAATGAATTGGAAGCCGCTTTTTTCAACACGCTCGGCAAAATCGGCGTTTTCACTCAAGAAGCCGTAGCCGGGGTGAATGGCTTCGGCATCGGTTACTTCGGCGGCCGAAATGATGGCCGGCATGTTGAGGTAGCTGAGATTGGAGGCTGCCGGGCCAATGCACACGGCTTCTTCTGCCAGCTTCACATACTTGGCTTCGCGATCAGCCTCTGAATAGACCATCACGGCTTTGATGCCGAGCTCTCGGCATGCGCGCTGAATGCGCAGGGCAATTTCCCCGCGGTTGGCAACCAGAATTTTCTTGAACATAAGAACTCCGGTGAATTATTCGATGATGTACAAGGCTTGACCGTATTCCACAGCTTGACCGTTTTCGCACAAGACCTGCTTCACTGTGCCCGACTTGTCGGACTCAATTTCGTTCAAAATCTTCATGGCTTCAATGATGCACAGGGTGTCGCCCTCTTTGACGGTGTCGCCCACCTGAACAAAAGGCGCAGCGCCAGGGCTAGACGAACGGTAGAAAGTGCCCACCATGGGCGATTTCACGGTGTGGCCTGCGGCAGCCACTTCGGCAGCGGCAGCAGCGGCTGTGACCGCAGCGGCATCAGCAATTTCAGTGGCGGTAGGCGCTGCCAAGGAGGCGGCTTGCACTGCTGGAGCCGCGGGCATCAACACTTGTTGGGTTAAAACTTGAGCGCCAGAGGGGGTGGCACCTTTGACAATGCGGACCTTGCCTTCGGCTTCCGTGATTTCCAATTCTGTGACGTTGGAATCAGAAACCAAGTCGATCAAGGTTTTGAGTTTGCGCAAATCCATGTTACCCCCTGCGTTTGCTTTGGAAAACCTTGAATTTACACCAAATACCACTCTAAAAAGCTACATTTGCTCTCATTTATAGAAAAGCAGAGATTAAAAATCACTTCAATAGCCGCCATTTAAGCTGGCCGTGGCTGCCTGAAGCCCATTTCACCGCACAAACAAGCTTTCAGATCACACTTCGAAGCCAAGCATCAAGGTCAGATTGCTCTAACTTACCTGCTTTTTGCTTTAAAAGCATGCCATTTGCATCGAAAAGCAAGCTATATGGCAAAACATTTTGCTGATTGCCCAATGACTGACCCAAAGAAGTCCCATTGAAGCCCGCCAAGCCAATTGGGAAATTCAATGGTTTTTGCCCCAAATAGCGTCGAACCATGCTGGGCTGATCTACCGCCAAACCAAGAACTTGAAGAGATTTAGCTTTATTTGCCACATAAAAGGCATCAATTAGCGGCAGCTCCTCAATACAAGGCGGGCACCAGGTTGCCCAAAAATTGACCAAGAGCGGTTTGCCGCGCATGCTTTGAAGGCTCAAAGTCCCGCCCTCTGGCTTTTCAAACTCCTGCGCCCAGAAGTTTTGAACCGCTTCGTTCATCACGCCCTTGGGCTGAAACTTTTGCCAAGCAAACAGCGCACCCCCCAAGCCAGAAGCCATGCCAACGCCTGCCAGCAGCCAATGGCGACGCCCAGACTGTGACTCTGGGGCACGCAAAGATGCAGGAGCACTTTTATTCGAATTTTCTTCTTCAGACATTCTTTTTTCTCTATCTTCTTGCTTCATGCAGGCATCATGCCTCAATTAGTTTTTTGACAGCCGCCCAGTCACCACGCGGTGAGCGCCCTTGTGAATCCGATTTCAAAGCACCCCGCACATCGTCAAAATCGTTGACCAAGAGATGCACACCTATTTCCTCGTTCAAGTCTTCGCAATAGCTGTGAATGCTCAAGGCCTCCACGGGTTCGCCGTGCAAGCCATTCACAGATCGAGCCTCAAATACCACGCCTTTGTTGATCAACTCAATTTCGCAAGATTTGGCATCGTCGCAAAACAGTTGCAAGTAAATGTCTGACATGCGCGTTGCCGTGCCATGCCAAACAGCGCCGCCCAAATAGGGTCGAAACTCTGAAAGTCTGGACATCCACATCAAAGCATGTTTTCTCAGCGCCAGCAACTCTTGGGGCTGTGAATCTGCACAAAACAGCTCGATGTACTCACGCACTTGCGCTTCCACTTGGTCATTATTGGGCAAAGGGGTGCGCGGGGGCAAACCCAGCACCTTCAAGGCCCGGCGCTTGGCGGGGCCATACTCCAAGCCCTCTTCCACCACCCACTGCGCGGCCGAAGCTGCAATTTCATCTGTCAAATCTGCCATCACGCCATTGTGCACCGCCTAAAATCCCCCTATGCATATACATATATTGGGCATTTGCGGAACCTTCATGGGCGGCTTGGCCGCGTTGGCCAGAGAAGCCGGTCACAAGGTGACGGGTTGCGACGCCGGGGTTTATCCCCCCATGAGCGATCAACTGAAGGCTTTGGGCATTGACTTGGTGGAAGGATTTGGGGTTGAGCAAATGCAGCTCAAGCCCGACCTGTATGTCATTGGCAATGTCGTGAGCAGAAGCCGCCTGCCCTCTGGCGAACCCAAGTTTCCATTGATGGAAGCCATTTTGGAATCGGGTGCGCCCTATACCAGCGGCCCACAATGGCTGTCAGAACACGTGCTGCAAGGCCGGCATGTGTTGGCTGTGGCGGGCACCCATGGCAAAACCTCCACCACCTCCATGCTGACTTGGATTTTGGAATCAGCCGGCTTAGAGCCCGGTTTTTTGGTGGGGGGGGTACCCCTGAATTTTGGCGTCTCGGCGCGTTTGGGCAAGGTGGCTGCAGGCCATGCACGCAATTACTTTGTGATTGAGGCCGACGAATACGACACCGCCTTCTTTGACAAGCGCAGCAAGTTTGTGCACTACCGCCCGCGCACGGCCATCTTGAACAATTTGGAATTTGACCACGCCGATATCTTCGAAGATTTGAAAGCCATTGAACGCCAATTCCATCACTTGGTGCGCACTGTGCCAGGCCAGGGTCGTTTGGTGGTCAATGCTTTGGAAGAAAGCTTAACGCGCGTATTGGCGCAAGGTTGCTGGAGTGAAGTCCGCAGTTTTGGCGCGGCGGCCTCAGACTTCTCTGCTGTCGGAGAGCCTCACCACTTTGAGGTCTTGCAACATGGTCAAAGCATGGCGCATGTGAACTGGGTTTTGGGCGGTGTGCACAACCAACTCAATGCGTTGGCTGCCATTGCAGCCGCAGAGCATGTGGGCGTGGCGCCCAGTGTGGCAGCGCAGGCCCTTGGCAGCTTTCAAAATGTGAAGCGCCGCATGGAAGTGCGGGGCACCGTGGGCGGCATCACGGTGTACGACGACTTTGCGCATCACCCCACAGCCATTCGAACCACCCTTGATGGTCTGCGCCGGCAAATTGGCAATGGCCAACGCATCTTGGCTATTTTTGAACCCCGCAGCAACACCATGAAACTGGGCACCATGAAATCGCAGTTGCCTTGGAGTTTGGAACAAGCCGACTTGTCGTTTTGTCACAGCGGCGGTTTGGATTGGGATGCCCATGCTGCTTTGGCCAGCATGGGAGACAAGGCGCAGGTCGCTGCCAACATCGATGAGTTGGTGAAGCAAGTGATGGCTCACGTCCAAACCGGAGACCATTTGCTTTGCATGAGCAATGGCGGATTTGGTGGCGTGCACGACCGGCTGCTGAATGCCTTGAAGCAAATTTAAAGGGGCTGGCATCCACAGGATGCTAGAAGAATTGGCACCCTTCGGATGTAAAACGAATTGGCATCCACAGGATGCCAAAGCTCATTTCTTGCGTCGGGCCTCCACCGCTTTCGACAAGGTTTCCAAAACGGTTTCGCTGTCTGCCCAACCAAGACAGGCATCCGTGATGCTTTGCGCATACTTCAGGGCGTTCACATCGTCTTTGCCTGGTGTGAATTTTTGCGCACCGCTCTCGATGTGGCTCTCAACCATCACACCAAAAATTTGACGCGAGCCCTTGCTGAGCTGCGCGGCAATTTCTTGCGTGACCACCAACTGGCGTTCGTGTTGCTTACTGCTGTTGGCATGACTGCAATCGACCATCAAGGTCGGTGGCAATTTGGCAGCCGTCAAATCTTGGCAGGCCGCATTGACACTGGCTTCATCATAATTGGGGTTCTTGCCACCGCGCAAAATGACGTGACAGTCGGGGTTGCCTTGGGTTTGTACCACTGCCACTTGACCATTCTTGTGCACTGACAAGAAATGGTGACCGCGCTCGGCGGCTTGAATGGCATCTGTGGCAATTTTGATGTTGCCATCGGTGCCGTTTTTAAAGCCAATGGGCGCCGACAGGCCAGAGGCCAACTCGCGGTGCACTTGGCTCTCTGTGGTGCGCGCGCCAATGGCCCCCCAGCTGATCAAGTCACCAATGTACTGGGGCGAAATCACATCCAAGAATTCACTGCCTGCAGGCAAGCCTTGTCGGTTGATTTCAATCAGCAACTGACGTGCAATGCGCAAGCCCTCGTCAATGCGATAGCTCTCATCCAAGTACGGATCATTGATCAAGCCCTTCCAACCAACCGTGGTTCTGGGCTTTTCAAAATACACCCGCATCACAATTTCTAATGTGCCTTTGTATTTGTCACGCAGGGGCTTGAGTCGGCGCGCATAGTCCAAAGCAGCTGCTGGGTCATGAATGGAGCAAGGGCCAATGACCACCAACAAGCGATCGTCTTTGCCCGCCATGATGTTGTGAATTTTGCGGCGCGTTTGCGCAATCAAGGTTTCTACCGCGGTACCCGCAATGGGGAAGAAGCGCATCAAATGTTCTGGAGGTGGTAGCACGGTAATGTCCTTGATGCGTTCGTCATCGGTTTGGCCTGAGCGGTCTGTTGGGCTTGCATAGCGAGGCTCCGAACTGGCTTTGGCTTTGTGAATCATGTTGGGCTCCTTTGAAATTTAAAAACTGGAAGACGGTGTGTGCAAGTGGCAAAAAAAAACCGCCGGGAGTTGAGTCCGGCGGTTGGTAGAGGGGTTCAGTGACTTATGCGCTGGCCTCTCGTCCGCCTAGGACTGAGAATGCAAAATAAAAGCTAAAAAAGCTAAAGCGTTGGGTCATGGGCGTTGAATGTAGCACAAGTTTTTGGCAGTTTTCTGACAAATTGCGAGCAACAGGGCATTCAAGCCGTGCCGCCCACCGTCAAACCTTCGATGCGCAAGGTGGGTTGACCCACACCCACGGGCACACTTTGACCTTCTTTGCCGCAAACGCCCACACCAGAATCGAGGCGCATGTCGTTGCCAATCATGCTGACCTGCTTGAGACACTCGGGGCCACTGCCCACCAAGGTGGCGCCTTTGACCGGGTATTGAATTTTGCCGTTTTCCACCCAATAGGCTTCTGAGGCAGAGAACACAAACTTGCCGCTGGTGATGTCGACCTGGCCGCCACCAAAATTGGTGGCATACAAACCCTTTTTCATGCTGGCCACAATTTCTTCAGGCGACATGTCACCCCCCAACATGTAGGTGTTGGTCATGCGCGGCATGGGAATGTGCGCGTAGCTTTCACGGCGGCCATTGCCGGTAGGCTTCACGCCCATCAAGCGCGCATTCATGGCGTCTTGGATGTAGCCCTTCAAGATGCCGTCTTCAATGAGCACATTGCGCTGGCTGGGGCAACCTTCATCGTCCACATTCAAGGAGCCACGTCGGTCAGAAATGGTGCCATCGTCTAGCACCGTCACGCCTTTGGCGGCCACCCGTTTGCCAATCATGCCGCTGAAAGCGCTAGAGCCTTTCCGATTGAAATCGCCCTCGAGGCCATGCCCAATGGCTTCGTGCAACAGCACGCCAGGCCAACCAGGGCCCAGTACCACGGTCATCACACCAGCAGGCGCTGGCCTGGCCTCTAAATTGGTGAGTGCAGCATGCACAGCATCATTGACATACGCATTGACCATGGCATCGTCAAAATAAGCCAAACCAAAGCGGCCACCACCGCCGCCACTGCCCACTTCACGCCGACCATTTTGCTCGGCAATGACGGTGACAGAAAGCCTGACCAAGGGGCGAACGTCAGCGGCCAAAGTGCCATCTGCGCGCGCCACCATGACGACGTCATATTCACTGGCCAGTCCGGCCATGACTTGTTTGATGCGTGGGTCTTTGGCACGGGCCAATTGCTCGACCTTTTCAAGCAGTTGCACTTTGTCTGTGCTGTTCAAGGTACCCATGGGGTCTAGAGAGGGGTACAAAGAACGGATGCCGGCCACCTTGCGAGTGGGCACTTTGGCTTTGCGATTTTGCTCAGCTTGGGCAATGGCGCGCACCGTGTGGGCCGCATCCATCAAGGAAGCTTCTGAGATGTCGTCGGAATAAGCAAAGGCTGTTTTCTCGCCGGCCACTGCACGCACACCCACACCTTGGTCAATGCTGAAGCTACCCGTCTTGACAATGCCCTCCTCCAAACTCCAGCCCTCAGCGCGGGTGTATTGGAAGTACAAGTCGGCATCGTCAACCTTGTGCGCCTTGATGGCAGCAAGCGCTTTGGAGAGATGGCTTTCATCTAAACCAAAAGGTTCGAGCAAGAGGGACCTGGCAGTGGCCAGACGTTCGATGGTGGGTTCGCGTGAAATCATGGTGTCATTGTAGGCAAGGCCGGAAGGCCCTGCAGTTTGGAGGCTTGGGTGTGTTGATTTGGCAGTATGTCAGGTTTGAACCAAGCGTTTGGCTTTGGCAATGGACATCAAAATACCCAAACCCAAACCCAAGGTGACCATGGCGGTACCGCCGTAGCTGATGAAAGGCAAAGGCACGCCCACCACGGGCAAGATGCCGCTGACCATGCCCATGTTTACAAAGGCATAGGTGAAGAAAATCATGCTGACACTGCCTGCCAGCAAGCGAGTGAAGAGCGTGGGCGCCTCCCGGGCAATGACCAAGCCTCGGAATACCAAGAAGAAAAAGCCAGCAATCAAGAGCAAAGTGCCAAACAGCCCAAACTCTTCAGAAAAGGCGGCAAAAATAAAGTCGGTGGTTCTTTCTGGAATGAACTCCAGATGGGTTTGGGTGCCCTGCATAAAGCCCTTGCCCCAGAAACCGCCAGAGCCAATGGCAATCATGCCTTGAATGATGTGAAAGCCCTTGCCCAGTGGATCTCGCGCAGGGTCGAGCAAGGTGCACACACGCTGCCGCTGATACTCGTGCAAGACTTTCCAGTCAACGCCATTGGCACACAACTGAGGCTCAAAAATCACCAGCAAAACGATGCCGATCACGCCAAGCACAATGGGCGGCACAATCAAGCGCCAACTCAGACCTGCAAAAAACAAAACGGCGGCACCAGAACTCAAAACCAACAAGGCTGTGCCCAAGTCAGGCTGTTTCATGATCAGGCCCACTGGCAACATGAGCAAGATACCCGCCACCACAAAGTCCAAGGGCCGCAGCTGCCCCTCGCGCTTTTGAAACCACCAAGCCAGCATGAGAGGGACCGCAATTTTCAGAATTTCACTGGGCTGAATGACCACCCCCAGATTGATCCAGCGACGAGCGCCTTTTTTGGTGATGCCAAAAATGGCCACCGCCACCAACAACAGCACCCCCACGGTATAGATGGGCACAGCCAAAGTCATGAGCCTTTGGGGCGGGATTTGCGCCACCACAAACATGATGCTGGCCGCAATGAACATGTTTCGGCCATGGTCTACAAAACGCGTGCCATGGTCATAACCCGATGAGTACATGATGAGCAAACCCGCACACGCCAGCACAAAGACAGCGAAGGCCAAGGGGCCATCGAATCCTTCAAACAAATGCAGGAATCGTGACCACCAGCTGGGTTTTTCAATCACAAGCGACATGCGGCAATTATCCTTCGCTTCCCCCCAAAATGCTGGTTTCCCTTAAATTTGCCAACGCATCCGGCTTGCCAAGGCCCCGCCCGTGGGACAATCTGACCCATGTTTTTATTGTTTGAAGAAGCCGGCAAATTTGTTGCTGGACGTGTCCTGTCGGAGGCAGAAGCTTCAGTTCAGGTGGAATTGGACAGCGGCAAGCGGGTCAAAGTCAAAGGTGCCAACATACTTTTGAAATTTGAGAAACCAGCTCCGGCCCAACTTCTGTCTGAAGCCTCGCTCATTAGCCAAAGCATTGAGCTTGATTTGGCTTGGGAATTTGCGCCCGAAGCTGAGTTTGGTTTTGCCGACATCGCCCGCGAATATTTCAGTGCCGACGCCAGCACCACTCAGCAAGTGGGCGCCCTTATTCGGCTGTATGAAGCACCGCATTATTTTCGCCGCGCAGGCAAGGGGCGGTTCAAGAAAGCCTCGGCCGAAACAGTTCAATTGGCTTTGGCGGGCATTGAAAAGAAAAAACAAATCTTGGCGCAAATTGAGCTTTGGTCGCAAGATTTGATCAGGGGTGGGTGCCCTGCGCCCATCAAAGAACAGCTGTACAAAATTTTGTTCAGGCCCGATAAAAATGCACCTGAATACAAAGCCGTGGTTGAAGCCAGTCGGGCCAGCCAAATTGCCCCACTGACGCTGTTGCAAAACGCGGGAGCCATCGCCAGTGCCTACGATTTTCATTGGCAACGTTTCTTGTTTGACAACTTTCCCAAAGGCACCGGCTTTCCCAAGTTGGAGGCCCCTGCCATTTCGCAAACATTGCCATTGGCCACGGTCAAGGCTTACTCGATTGACGACTCACAAACCACCGAAATTGACGACGCCCTGTCCTTGCAAGGATTAGGCACCGGCACCGTCATTTTGGGCATCCACATTGCCGCGCCCGGCTTGGCCCTGCAACCCAACAGCGCCATTGACCAGGTAGGCCGGTCTCGCTTGTCAACGGTTTACATGCCGGGTTACAAAATCACCATGCTGCCCGATGACGTGGTGCAAAGCTATACATTGGCAGAGGGCCAAGCCTGCCCAGCGGTGTCTTTGTATGTCACCCTAGACGAAGCCACATTGGCCATTCAGCACACCGAAACCAAATTGGAGCGCGTCCACATTGCGGCCAATTTGCGGCACGACCAGCTCGATCAGTGGGTCACTCAAGAGTGGCTTGAAGACAGTCAGCCGGCAGCCCGTGACAATGCGCCCTTGCTGGGCCTCACACACTCCGAATTGGCATTCTTCTGGCGCTTGGCTCAGCATTTGAAAGCAGGGCGTGAAGTGGTTCGGGGTAAGCCCGAAACTTTCAACCGACCCGACTACAACTTCAGGTTGCAGCTCGCTAATTCCGATGCGCCACCTTTGGGCAATGAAACTGTTCTGATCAGTGTCCGGCAACGCGGTTCGCCGCTCGACCTGATCGTGGCAGAAGCCATGATCTTGGCCAACAGCACGTGGGGGCAATGGCTGGCCAGTTTGGGTGTGCCCGCCATTTACAGAAGCCAAGCCAGTTTGTCGCCTGGCATCAAAGTTCGCATGGGCACCAAAGCGCTGCCGCATGCGGGCATTGGCGTTCCTGCTTATGCATGGAGCACCTCTCCGCTGCGCCGCTATACCGACTTGGTCAATCAATGGCAAATCATTGCATGCGTTCAACACGGTACAACCGCCGCATTGGCTGCGCCATTCAAACCCAAAGATGCCCAACTGTTTGCCATCATCAGCGCTTTTGAAGCTGCCTACAGCGCCTACAACAGCTATCAATCGGGCATGGAGCGGTTTTGGACCTTGCACTATTTGAAGCAAGAAAATATCACGGAACTGCTGGCCAGCTTGGTCAAAGAAATGGGTGGTGGCAGTTGGTTGGTCCGTGCCGATCACTTGCCCTTGATGTTCAATGTGATGGGGGCTGCGGGCATGGTGCGTGGCGATCAGGTCAAGGTTCAACTGGGCAACATCGATGCCATGGCCTTGGATGTCAATGGCACAGTCATTGAAAAAATCACGTCGGCTGCCAGCAAGGCCCTGGAAGATCCAAGCGCCATCGACGATGCCATGGAAGATTTAGAAGAAGCCGCCACGGGACCCATTGCCTTGGCGCTGAATGTGAACGAAGCGCCTGCAGACGAATCCTCTTCATAAGCCATTATCCCCAGCGCCTCAAAATGCCATACGCCGCCATGCCCCTGTCTTTGCATCAAAGCTCGCACCGCGCTTTGGCATGGGCCTTGGGCCTGTCCCTGGTCTTTCATGCCGTACTGCTGACCGTGAAATGGGTTTCACCTGCCACCTTCGACAGAATGTTTGAAACCAACACCCTTGAAGTGGTGTTGGTCAATTCGCGCAGCAAAAATGCACCCGACACCCCTTTGGCCTTGGCCCAAGTCAATTTGGCAGGCGGTGGCAATGCGCCCGGTCGCAGCTTGCAAACCAGCCCTTACAGCGTGCAAACAGACCCAGCGCAAACGCCAGAATTGCAGCAAGTTGAACAACAAATTGAAGCACTCAAAAATGAACAGCAACGCTTGGTTCAACAACTGAAACAAGCCTTGTTTCAACTCAGCTCCGACAGCCCGCTTCCAAACACAGATGCTAAAACAGCCGACGCCTTGGCTGAGCGCAAAAAAGAGCTCACTCACCAACTCGCTCAAATTGAAAAACAGTCTCAGTCGGTTCAAGGTGGTCCGAAAAAAAGATACATTGGCCCTGCAACCCAAGAAGTTTCTTTTGCACGGTATTACGACAAAATGCGACGCACGATTGAGCTCACTGGCACTGAAAATTTCCCGCAAGCAGCGGGTCAAAAACTCTATGGCCAACTGACCATGGTCATTAGTTTGGACAACAAGGGACGGGTTTTGAATACCGAAGTGGCCAGTGGTTCAGGGCAACTGGCACTCGATCAACGTGCACAGGCCATTGTTCGCGGTGCGTCGCCCTTTGGAGCGTTTACCCCAGACATGAACAAGCAAGCCGATCAATTGGTGGTGGTCACTCGCTTCCAGTTTGCGCGCGACGAAACACTTGAAACCAATATGCTGGCACCTGTTTCAAGCAGGCCCTTGAAGCAGGCTTCCCCTCTTCAGTCCTCCAATTAACAGAAACTATTCATGGATCACTATTGCGTTTTCGGCCATCCCATTGAGCACAGCAAGTCGCCTTGGATTCAGTCGCGCTTTGCTGAGCTCACCGGCCAAACGCTGCTGTATGAAAAAACCTTGGTGCCTTTGGAAGCGTTCAAAACCACGGTAGAAGCTTTCAAAGCCCGTGGCGGCAAAGGCTGCAACGTCACCCTGCCCTTCAAAAGTGAAGCTGCGGCATTGGCCACGCAGTGCAGCCCCCGCGTTGCGCTGGCGCAGGCCTGCAACACCCTCAAATTTGAAGGCGATCACATTTACGGCGAAAACACCGATGGCTTGGGCTTGGTCAGAGACTTGGTTCACAACGCAGGCTTTAACTTGAAGGGTCGTCGTATTTTGCTAATTGGCGCGGGGGGTGCTGCCGCCGGTGTGCTGGGTCCTTTGTTGGCAGAAAAAGCAAACAGCATCTGGGTGGCCAACCGAAGTGTCGACAAGGCCGTTCAACTTGTGGCGCGGCATGCCAGCTTGGCCCAATCGGAGGGCGTGGACTGCCAAGCTTTTGGTTTGAATCACGAAGCTATTCTGAGCCAGTCCTTCGATTTGGTCATCAATGCCAGCAGCAGCAGCCTGCACCAGGCCGCATTGCCAGTGCCTGCCAGTGTGCTGCAAAGCAATGGCTTGGCCTGCGATTTGATGTACGGCCCCGCAGCCCTTGCCTTCATGCAGTGGGCACAAAATCATGGCACCCAAGCGCGCGATGGGCTGGGCATGCTGGTCGAGCAAGCAGCCGCCTCATTTCAACTTTGGCGAGGCGTTCAGCCACCCACCCAAGAGGTGTTGGCTGATTTAAGAGCCCTGATATCTCAACCGCAATGACATATTTGCACTGACATGCTGGGTTCTATTTTGAAAGCCTTCAAACAATGGCTCTGGCTGATGCTGGCGGGCTTTGTTGTTTTGCAATTGTTCTTTGTGGGCCGCGTGGCATTCATGGCCGCGGTAAATCCTTCCTCCACCGCATTTGAAAGATCACAAGCCTGGCAAATTGCCAGCACCCAAGGGAAACTCATTTGGCGTCAGCAATGGCAAGCTGACGATCAGATTGCCAAAACACTCAAGCGGGCCGTGCTGGCATCGGAAGACAGCGCCTTCACATCGCACAATGGCATTTGGTGGGACGCCATTGAAAAAGCATGGCAAAAAAATGCCAAAACACAAGCCAAACTAGAAGCCCAAGCAACCAAGAAAAATAGCGCCAAAACAGCAACGCCCAAAATAGTGGGTGGCTCCACCATCACCCAGCAATTGGCCAAAAATTTACTCTTGAGTGGCGAGCGCACCCTGCTGAGAAAGGCGCAAGAGTGGGTTATCACTGTGGCACTGGAAACTTTTTTGACCAAGCAACAAATTCTCACGCTCTACCTCAACCATGTTGAATGGGGGCGCGGCATTTTTGGCGCAGAGGCCGCAGCGCAACACTATTTTCAAAAGTCTGCGTCCAAGCTCAACGCGTGGGAGGCTGCTCGCTTGGCGGTGATGTTGCCACGGCCACGTTATTTTGAAAAATTGCCGCAATCTGCTTATTTGAGCGACAGGGCAGAAACCATCATGGCGCGCATGAATGATGTTGCCCTGCCCTGAGCATTGCTCCACAATCAACCCATGAGAATTCTTGGTATTGACCCCGGCCTTCAAACCACTGGCTTTGGTGTCATTGATGTCCATGGCTCGCAACTCAGCTATGTGGCCAGCGGTGTCATTCGCACTGACAAAGTCAATCAAGGCAACTTGCCCAATCGACTGCGCGTCATCTACGACGGCATTTTAGAAATCAACCAGCGCTATCAGCCTCAAACGGCCTCGGTTGAAATTGTGTTTGTCAACGTCAACCCGCAAGCCACCTTGTTGCTGGGTCAGGCACGGGGCTGCTGTGTCACGGCCTTGGTGTCCTGCAATTTGGAGGTGGCCGAATACACGGCCTTGCAAATGAAAAAGGCCATCACGGGTCAGGGCCGTGCTGCCAAATCTCAAATTCAAGAGATGGTCAAGCGCATGTTGAAGCTACCCTCAGTGCCAGGACCCGATGCAGCCGATGCATTGGGCTTGGCCATCACACATGCGCATGCCAGTCCGTCGATGAACAAGTTGGCAGCCCTGGATGTGCTGAATCGCAAAACACACGGCATGTACCGCGGTGGCCGCAGTCATTGATGGGTTGGGGTAAGTTCAGCGGGCTTACCAAGCACGCACGGGCAAGGCAAAACCAGCCGGTGCTTTTTTGACATCGTCAAAGCTCACAATTTCGTAGGCGTCGGCTTGGTCTAACAAGGCGCGCAGCAACAAATTGTTCATGGCGTGCCCCGAGCGGAATGCGGTGTAACTGGCAATGAGAGGTTTGCCCACCAAGTACAAATCGCCCATGGCATCGAGAATTTTGTGTTTCACAAACTCGTCGTCGTAACGCAGGCCATCGCTGTTCAAGACTTTGTAGTCGTCCATCACAATGGCATTGTCAAGGCCGCCACCCAAGGCCAAGCCATTGGAGCGAAGCATCTCAACATCCTTGGTAAACCCAAAGGTGCGAGCACGCGCAATGTCGCGCGCATACAAGTCACGCCCCATGTCAAACACCACTTGTTGCCCCGTGGAGTCAACGGCTGGGTGGTGAAAATCAATTTCAAAACTCAATCGATAACCATCGTAAGGCTCGAGCTTGGCCCACTTGATGTTTTCACCTTGCCCGTCTCGCACTTCAACGGTTTTCAAAACACGGATAAATTGCTTAGGTTCTTTTTGCAATTCAATGCCTGCGCTTTGAAGCAAAAACACAAATGAAGAAGCCGAGCCATCCAAGATGGGCACCTCTTCGGCCGTGATGTCGATGATCAAGTTGTCAATGCCCAGTCCCGCACAGGCCGACATCAAATGCTCGACGGTGTGCACCTTGGCCTGGCCGCTGGAAATGGTCGACGCCAAACGCGTGTCGGTAACGCTTTGGGCAGAGATGTGAATCTCAACAGGTTCGGCCAAATCGACGCGCCGAAAAACGATGCCTGTACCAGGCGGCGCAGGCCGCAGCGTGAGTTCAACACGCTGACCGCTGTGCAAACCCACACCCACCGCTTGGGTGAGGGTTTTGAGAGTTCTTTGAGCAAGCATGGGCTGATTTTAAATTCTCAAGCCCAAGCTTGCTCCCAGAAGGCTTTGGTGAGCCACTGTGTCTGAAAAATCAGTCGGCTTGCTTGCGCAAGAAAGCTGGAATTTCAATGTCGTCCATGCCCGCTGAAGCCATGCCATCCACTTTGGCAGCAGCTTGTGTGCGGTTGGTCCGCCAAACGCTGGGCGTGTTCAAACGACCATAGTCGCCACCCAAAGTTGGGCTTTGTGCACCCAATGCAGGTGACACAGCATCGTGTGAGTCGACTGTGAACGGTGTATCGTAGGTGCCAGTGCGCAAGACTTGCAAAGGTGGTGCAGTGCGGCGTGCACCTTGGCTTGACAAGCCAGTGGCCACCACAGTCACGCGAATTTCGTCGCCCAGGCTCTCGTCGTAGGCGGTACCGTAAATCACGTGTGCGCTTTCAGAGGCATAAGCACGGATGGTGTTCATGGCTTGCTTGGATTCGCTCAATTTGAGTGAGCCTTTGGCGGCGCTGATCAAGACCAACACGCCTTTGGCACCCGACAAATCGATGCCTTCGAGCAACGGACAGGCCACAGCTTGCTCAGAAGCAATGCGAGCACGGTCAGGGCCGCTGGCAGAAGCGGTGCCCATCATGGCTTTGCCGGGTTCACCCATCACGGTGCGCACGTCTTCAAAGTCGACGTTCACATGGCCAGGCACATTGATAATTTCTGCAATACCGCCCACCGCATTTTTCAGCACGTCATTGGCGTGCGCAAATGCTTCGTCTTGCGTCATGTCTTCGCCGCCTGGCAATTCCATGAGTTTTTCGTTGAGGACCACAATCAAGGAATCGACGTTGGCTTCGAGTTCCGCCAAACCAGACTCAGCGCTTTGCATGCGGCGACCGCCTTCAAAGTCGAATGGCTTGGTGACCACACCCACGGTGAGGATGCCCATTTCTTTGGCCACTCGGGCAATCACAGGTGCAGCACCTGTGCCTGTTCCGCCGCCCATGCCCGCTGTGATGAACAGCATGTGGGCGCCTTCGATGGCTGCGCGAATGTCTTCAATGGCTTCTTCGGCAGCATCGCGACCTTTTTCTGGCTTGCTGCCAGCACCCAAACCGGTATGGCCCAATTGAATGAAGCGGTGCGCTGCACTGCGAGCCAATGCTTGCGCATCGGTGTTGGCGCAAATGAATTCAACGCCTTGAACGTTGCGCTCGATCATGTGCTCAACAGCGTTACCGCCGCCACCGCCCACGCCGATCACTTTGATTTGCGTTCCTTGGTTGAACTCTTCGACTTGGATCATTTCAATGCTCATGGTGCTCTCCTAAAACTGTTGCAGTTGCCTAAATATTGATTTTTTGAAAATTTTATTTTTTGAAAGAAAGAGGGTTTCAACATCGCTGATGCGGACTCCCCCTTGCCAAGTAAAGTTTGCGCCAATCCATCAGAAGTTACCCACGATGAAATCTTTGAAACGCGTGAAGGCATTGTTCATGGAACCCTTCTTCTGCGAAACCTTGAAACCTCTCAAGCGTGCCAGACGGGCTTCTTCCATGAGGCCCATGACGGTGGCCACGCGCGGCTGGCTCACCATGTCTGACAAAGCGCCGGTGTATTTGGGCACACCGCGGCGCACGGGCTTTAAGAAAATGTCTTCGCCCAACTCAACCATGCCAGGCATGACGGCGCTACCGCCCGTGAGCACAATGCCCGATGACAAAACTTCTTCGTAACCTGACTCGCGAATCACTTGCTGAACCAGCGAGAAGATTTCTTCCACGCGGGGCTCAATCACACCAGCCAAAGCTTGCTTGGACAGCATGCGGGGTGCGCGATCGCCAAGGCCTGGCACCTCCACTTGAGCCTCAGGATCGGCCAGCAACTGCTTGGCACAACCACTCTCTACTTTGATGTCTTCTGCGTCTTTGGTGGGCGTGCGAAGCGCCATGGCAATGTCGCTGGTGATCAAATCGCCCGCAATGGGAATGACCGCGGTGTGGCGAATGGCACCATTGGTAAAAATGGCCACATCGGTGGTGCCGGCGCCAATGTCAACACAGGCCACACCCAATTCGCGCTCGTCTTCGGTCAATACCGCCAAACTTGAAGACAAGGGATTGAGCAACAACTGATCGACTTCTAAGCCACAGCGGCGCACACACTTGATGATGTTCTCGGCTGCACTTTGTGCGCCCGTGACAATGTGCACCTTGGCTTCAAGCCGCATGCCGCTCATGCCAATGGGTTCTTTCACGTCTTGGCCATCGATCACAAACTCTTGGGGTGCTACCAACAACAAACGCTGGTCGGTGGAAATATTGATGGCACGCGCCGTTTCAACCACCCGCGCGACGTCGGCGGGGGTCACTTCTTTGTCCTTGACTGCCACCATGCCACTCGAGTTCAGGCCGCGAATGTGGCTGCCCGTGATGCCCGTGTTGACGCGCGTAATTTTGCAATCCGCCATCAACTCAGCTTCTTTCAAAGCCTGTTGAATGCTTTGCACTGTAGCGTCAATGTTGACTACCACGCCACGCTTCAAGCCATTGCCAGGCGCAACCCCCATGCCAGCCAACTTCAACTCGCCACCTGGCATGACCTCGGCCACGACGACCATGACCTTGGAAGTTCCAATGTCCAGACCGACCACCAAATCTTTGTACTCTTTTGCCATATGTTCAACCGTTCTGATCTAAATCTTCAATCTGCCAATTAAGGTTTCTTCAACCCATCTACCGCCAAAGTTGTCACACCCCGCAACCTCAGTGCATAACCGTTCTCGTACCTCAAATCTGCCGACAACAAAGAGCTTGCTGTTCGGCCATACCGAGACGCTATTTGCGTCACTGTTTTGAAAAACAATTGAAGCCGGTCGCCAATTTCTTGCTGGGTGCCATGGCCCAACTCCAAAGTGGCCCCCGACTCCAACTGAGCAGACCAACTGCCGCGCTGACTCAGCTCTAGTTTGCTCAAGCTCATGTCCATCTTGTCCATGCGTGGCTTGAGAAACTTGTACATCTCGAGCACCGTTTGGGCTTGTGCTTCTGGGCCTTTGAAGATGGGCAAGGTTTCGCTGTCAACCTCATCGGCATTGACTTCAAAAATGGTGCCCTCGACACTCACAAATTTGCCATCACCCTCACCACCCCATTGCGCCACGGGTTGGAACTCATCCAAAGTCACAGACAAACGGTTGGGAAACTCGCGCCGTACCAGCGCAGAACGAATCCAAGGAATTTGCTCGAACGCCTGACGGGCTTGCAACAAGTTCAAAGTGAAGAAATTGCCTGTGAGTTGGGGCATGACATTGGCACGCAAGGTGACAGGGTTGCTGTGCGTCACATTGCCGTTCACGGTAATGCTCTGAATTGAGAAAACAGGATGGCGCAACAACCAACTGATGCCACTGGCCAAGCACATCAGCAGGGCAACAACCATCATGACCGTGGCTGTCCATTGCATGAGGCGCACATCCATGGGCAAAACGATGGGCTTTTTCATGCGCCACCTTTCTGGACATCTGCATGCTCCAAGATGGCATGCTCCAAGCTAGCATGTTCCAAACTTGCAGAAGCCAACAAGTGCAAGCACAAGTCCTCGTAAGACATACCGTCTGCTTTGGCCGACATGGGCACCAAAGAGTGTCCCGTCATGCCGGGTGAGGTGTTGATTTCCAGCAGATAGGGTTGGCGGGTTTGTGCATCAATCATCACATCCACGCGGCCCCATCCTTTGCAGCCCAGCACCTGATAGGCTTTGACCACATGCGCTTGAATGGCTTTTTCTTCGGCTTCTGGCAAACCCGATGGCACCAAGTACTGGGTATCGTCTGTGAAGTATTTGTTCTGATAGTCGTAGTTGCCTGCCGGTGCCACGATGCGAATCACGGGCAAGGCTCTGGCAGTTTCGCCTTCACCCAAAACGGGGCAAGTGACTTCATCGCCAGCAATAAATTGTTCGCACAAAATATCGCTGTCGCATTGCGCCGCATCTTCAAGCGCTTTGAGCAACTCACTGGCCTGTGTCACTTTGGTCACGCCAATGGACGAGCCTTCACGAGCTGGCTTCACAATGAGGGGCAATCCCAAGCTTTGCAGCACATGGGCTTGAGCCTTGGCACCTAAATCATTTTTCTGCAGCAACACATAACGGGGTGTTGGTACATTTTCTGACAACCAAACACGTTTGGTCATGGTTTTATCGATGGCAATGCTGGAGGCCATCACACCAGAACCCGTGTAGGGAATGCCCAACAATTCCAAGGCGCCTTGAACGGTGCCGTCTTCACCAAATCGGCCATGCAAGGCAATGAAGCATCGCTCAAAGCCTTCTGTCTGCAAATCGGAGAGTTGACGCTCGGCGGGGTCAAAGGCATGGGCATCCACACCTCTGGCCTGCAAGGCTGCCAACACGCCTTTGCCTGACAAGAATGAGATTTCGCGCTCTGCCGACTGGCCGCCCATGAGCACAGCCACTTTGCCAAAATGATGAGAAGTGGCCTTCATGCAGCACCTCCCATTTTTTGAACTTGCGCAGGGACTGCGCCAATGGAGCCGGCACCCATGCAAATGACCACGTCATGGTCTTTTGCATTGTCAAAAATAGCCTGCGCCATGCCTTCAATTTTATCGACAAAAACGGGCTCAATTTTGCCCGCTACACGAAGTGCACGCGACAAAGATCGGCCATCTGCCGCCACGATGGGGGCTTCACCTGCCGTATAAACTTCAGACAACAAAACGACATCCGCACCTTGACTGATGACGCTGACAAAATCTTCAAAACAATCGCGTGTGCGGGTATATCGATGCGGCTGAAAAGCCAAGACCAAACGACGGCCTGGGAAAGCGCCACGCGCTGCAGCCAAGGTGGCCGCCATCTCAACGGGATGATGGCCGTAGTCATCGATCAAGGTAAAGCGCCCAGCGGGCACAGAATTTTTTGCCAAGAGGTTCACTTCACCATAGCGCTGGAAGCGCCTGCCCACGCCCTTGAAGTTGCGTAATGCGCGCTGAACAGCCGCATCGTCTAAGCCCAGTTCAACCGCCACAGAGATGGCGGCCAAGGCATTCAACACATTGTGCAAACCTGGTAAGTTGAGCACCACGGGCAGGTCGGGCAAAACCACACCATTGCGGCGTTGCACGGTGAACTGCATCTGACCCTCTTGAGCGCGAACATCGACAGCGCGAATTTGGGCGCCTTCTTGCAGACCATAAGTGGTCACTGGCCGCGCCAACTGATCCACAATGCTTCTAACGCCAGCGTCATCC
>JAJTGB010000011.1 GCA_021298995.1 Comamonadaceae bacterium
CACTTGATTTGGCCACTGTTTTCAAAGTGATTGCCAGCGGCCAGGTGAAGCACCAAGTGTTGGTCTTTGGTTTGGTGTTTGTGGTGGCTGGCTTGGCATTCAAGCTGGGTGTGGTGCCATTCCACATGTGGGTGCCCGACGTATACCAAGGTGCGCCTACAGCGGCCACACTCATGATTGCAGGTGCTCCCAAGTTGGCGGCCTTTGCCATCACCATTCGTTTGTTGGTGGAAGGCCTGTTGCCCATGGCCATCGACTGGCAGCAAATGCTGGCGCTGTTGGCCATTGCTTCATTGCTGGTAGGTAACTTGGCGGCCATTGCGCAAACCAACCTCAAACGCATGTTGGCCTATTCCACCATCGCACAGATGGGCTTTGTCTTGATTGGCCTGATGTCGGGCGTGGTCAGTGGCAACGCCGCCATGGGCGCCAACGCCTACAGCTCAGCCATGTTCTATGTCGTGGGTTATGTGCTCACCACCTTGGCCACTTTTGGCATCATCCTTCTCTTGGCTCGCCAAGGTTTTGAGAGTGAAGAAATTACAGATTTAGCAGGGCTGAACAACCGCAGTCCTTTGTACGCCGGCGTGATGGCCATCTGCATGTTCTCCTTGGCCGGCATTCCACCCATGGTGGGCTTCTATGCCAAGTTGTCTGTGCTGCAAGCTTTGATTGCTTCAGGTCACACAGCCGACATTGCCTTGGCTGTGTTTGCAGTGGCCATGTCACTCATTGGCGCGTTCTACTACCTGCGGGTTGTCAAAGTGATGTACTTTGATGAAGCCGTAACAGCCACCACCGTCACCGCCGATACCGATGTCCGCATTGTGCTGTCTCTCAATGGTCTGCTGGTCTTGGTGTTGGGCATCGTACCGGGTGCATTGATGTCATTGTGCGCCAGCTCCGTGACCCAAATGTTGGCCAATTGAGCAGGGTCAATCAGATGGATTCACATCTGATTGAATCCAAGCTGAAGAGTCAGGAACTCTTCAGGGGTTCTTTTCTTCATGCCTTTCGCGATACTGTGGCTTTGCCCGATGGCACACAGGCCTCGCGTGAGTATGTCATTCATCCTGGGGCGGTCATGATCGTTCCTTTGCTGGAAGTGCCAGGACAGCCCTTGCAGTTGGTGATGGAGCGTCAATACAGATACCCCGTGCAGCAAGTGATGCTCGAGTTTCCTGCCGGCAAGCTCGACCCCAATGAATCAACCCTTGAATGTGCGCAACGTGAGCTGTTTGAAGAGACAGGTTATAGCGCCAAGCAGTGGGCGAAGGCAGGCGTGATGCACCCTGTTATTTCTTATTCAACCGAGTTCATTGAAATTTGGTTTGCCAAAGATTTAAGCTTAGGTAAGCGTCAGCTTGATCCGGGCGAGTTTTTGGAAGTCATCACGCAAACCCCTGACGCCTTGAAACAAGCTTGCTTGAAGGGCGAAGTGACCGACGGCAAAACCCTCCCCGGCGTGTTTTGGTTGCAGAACTATTTGTCGGGTCAGCATGATTTAACTTGGGTGAATGCGGCGTGAAAGTCTTGAACCTTCAGTGCGCTGGCATGCACACCTTTGAGGGCTGGTTTGGCTCTGAAGACGATTACCAATCGCAGCGCCAAAGAAATTTGGTAGCTTGCCCCTTGTGCGCCAACACCGAAGTGCGAAAGTTGCCTTCTGCGCCGCGCTTGAATTTTGGTGCCGAAGCACCTCGTCAGGCCAAGTCGGCAGCCAAAGAAGAGTCGTCTACAGCGGCCGTTTCTGCTGCTCCAAATGCCGGTTTGCCAGGTTCGCCCGGTTTGCCCGCGGTGCCTGCAGTGCCCACCGCACAAGCCATGGCCTCAAGCCTGGTCCAAATTCACCCTGAGGCGGCAGAGATGGTGCAAGAAGCTTGGATGAAGATGGTCAAGCACGTCATTGCCAACACCGAAGACGTCGGTCAAAACTTTGCCGAAGAAGCGCGCAAGATGCACTACGGTGAATCAGAAGAGCGCAACATCCGTGGGCAAGCCTCGGTGGAAGAAACGCAAGATTTGCTGGAGGAGGGCATTGAAGTCATGCCCTTGCCAGTACCTGATGCGCTGAAGCGTGGGCTTCAGTAGGCGCTGTACCAATCTTGCACAGCCGCCACATACCGCTGCACACCTTCAGCCACACTCGCTGCCTCCAACGCACCATAGGACAAACGTTGGTAGTTGGCTTCGTGTGTTTGCGTCAGACCAAATGCGAAGCCAGGAATGGACGCCACTTTGAACTTCTCTGTCATGGCGCGATTGAAGGCGATGGGCTCGATGCCTTCTTTCAAACCGGGTAATTTCATCAGCACATAAAACGCACCTTGCGTTTTTGGGAATTGCACCAAGTCACCCAAAGCTTCTAGCGCTTGGTAAACCGTTTGACGCACGTGGCTTAAGGCTGCCACTTTGGGTTCAACCCATGGGCGACCTTTTTTCAATGCTTGCAGGGCCAACAATTGAGAAGGCATTGGCGCACAGATGAGGTTGGTGTCTTGCACCTTGTTCATTGCATCAAACAAGTTGGCTGGAAACACCACATAGCCCACACGCCAACTGGCCATGCCGTAGTTCTTGGACATCGAGTAAAACGACAAGGTGTGCTTCATGGCCCCCGGAATACTGGCTGGCGAAAAGTGCTTCACACCTTCATAGGTAAAGTACTCGTAGGCTTCGTCGCTGAAGTGGTAAAGACCACGTTGGGCGCACAGGGCGTTGATGGCACGCAGCGATGCTTCTGAGTAAACAGCGCCGGTTGGGTTGTTGGGGGATACCGTCAAAATAGCGCGCGTGCGCGGTGTGATGGCCGCTGCCATGGCTTCGATGTTCAAGCTGAAATCGTCATGGGTGGGAACGGGCACAGGTACACAGCCGCACATCCGAATGGCCATTTCTTGATTGAAATAAAACGGCATGGGCAAGATAAATTCATCGCCTGGGTCGGCCACGGCCAGAACTGAATTTAAAAAAGCCATGTTGCTGCCCGCAGTGACCATCAGCATGGCCTCGGAACCCAGTTGCACTTGATTTTCTTGTGCCAATTTGGCTTGAATGGCTTCGACCAAGCCAGGATGCCCGCTGACACCCAAGTATTTGTGCAAACTGCCATCACCCATCATGCCGGGCAGGGCTGCAATGGCTTCTGCGGGTGGGCCGTAATTGACCACGCCTTGCCCGAGGGAAATGGTGCCCGGGTTGTTTCTGACCAAAGCTGCAATGGTGGGGATGATGGGGGTGTCGACCCCGTCCATGCGATGAGAGTTAATTTGCATTTTTAAATCAAGTGACGTTGAATCAAGGCCGAGTTTGCTCAGTCAGAACACTTGGATTATCTCTTGCCAAGAGCAGCCTTGCTCAGATGGCAAAAATCGCTAATATGGCACTGAAGGCCAACCATCTAGGAAGGCTTGTCCTATAAAAAAGGGGAGACTGGTTTGAAATACAAGGTCAATGAATTAAGCCTTTTTGCAAGATCGCTGCTGGCGGCCACTGGCTTGGACGCGGAGAAATCACAAGCTGTTGCAGATATCTTGGTTGAAGGTGATTTATTGGGGCATACAACCCACGGTTTGGGTTTGTTGGCGCCTTATTTGACGGAGCTGACCTCTGGAAAAATGACTCAAAACGGCCAACCAGAAGTAGTGTCAGATTTTCCTGCTGCCATCACTTGGGATGGCAAACGATTGCCTGGCCCATGGCTTGTATTGCGTGCCATGGATCTGGCAATCGAACGCGCTAAGCAGCAGGGCACTTGCACCGTTGTGATCAAACGAAGCCACCACATTGCTTGTCTTGCGGCCTACCATCAGCGTGCAACGAAGCTTGGCATGTTGATGGCCCTGCATTGCTCAGACCCCAACTCCAGCAGTGTTGCGCCCTTTGGCGGCTTAGACCCCGTCTTCACGCCCAATCCTGTTTCTTTTGGTATTCCAAGCTCGAAGCAAGCCATCGTGGTCGACGTTTCAACCTCGGCCACGACCAACGGCATGACCAATCGATTGTTCAATGAGAAAAAGTGTCTGCCTGCTGCATGGGTCATGGACGGCCATGGCCAAGCCAGTGCCGATCCGGCAGTGTTGTTTGCCGAACCCAAGGGCACGATATTGCCTTTGGGTGGAATGGACTCTGGCCATAAAGGTTACGGCCTCAGTTTGATGGTGGAGGCCATGACAGGTGGTTTGGCGGGACATGGTCGAGCCGATCCTGCAGAGGGGTGGGGCGCCACAGTCTTTTTGCAAATCATCGATCCTCAAGCGTTTGCAGGTTTGTCAGCGTTTGAGCGACAGTTGGATCATGTGATTGAGCGCTGCCACAATTCAAGACCTGCAAGGCAGGGTGAGAAGGTTCGGTTGCCGGGTGAGCGTGGTTTGCAACACCAAACCCAGAGCCAATTGCAGGGCTTGCAACTTTATCCCAGCATCATGCCTACCCTTGTACCTTGGGCAGAAAAATTCAATGTGGTTTTGCCTCAGGCGGTTTGAGTTTTTCCTGATTTGAGCAGCAACTTGGCCACCAGAGGCCAAGTCCAAACCAGTAGACAAACCATTGCCAAGCCCAATGCAATGGGGCGTGCCAAGAACGCGCCCAAATCACCGTTCGACTTGATCATGGAGGTGATGAAGTTTTCTTCCAACATGCCACCCAAAACCACGCCCAAAATAGCTGGTGCAATTGGGAATTTGTTGGCTTCCAAAATATAGGCCAAGATGCCGGCGACCAACATGATGCCCACTTCAAACATTGAGTTGTTGATGGCAAATGTACCCACCACACAAAACAGCAAAATCAGTGGCATCAATATTTCACGAGGCACCAACAAAATTCGCTTGGCTACTTTGATGCACAAGATGCCCAGAGGAATCATGATGATGTTGGCAATGATAAAAAGCAAAAACACCGCGTAGATATTTTGAGGGTTGGTTGTGAACAGTGCAGGCCCTGGGTTCATGTTCTTCATGTACAAGACGCCAATCACAATGGCTGTGATGGAGTCGCCTGGAATGCCAAACACCAGCGATGGAATCCATGCGCCCGCAAGCGCGCTGTTGTTGGCAGATCCCGACTCGACAATGCCCTCTACATGGCCTGTTCCAAACTTTTCGGGTTCCTTGGAAAACTTCTTGCTCATGGCATACGACATCCAAGCTGCTATGTCAGCACCGGCGCCTGGCAACGCGCCTACAGCCGTTCCCAAAACGCTGCCGCGCAAAATTTGCTTGGGGTATTTTTTAGCCAAGGCCCACTGACCCGACAGCACGCTGCCTACTTTTTCAACCACCAACTCGGCGGGCGGACTGGTATCGACCACAAAGCGAATGATCTCTGAAATGGCAAACATGCCAATCATCATGGCGATCATGCCAATGCCACCGGTCAACTCGGCATTGCCGAAAGTGAAGCGGGGAAAGCCGGCTGGATTGCCAAGGCCCACGCAGGCCACCAACAAACCAAGTAGCAAGGTCACAACGCCTTTGAGGGGTTGATCCGTGGTAATGAACACGGCACAAGTGAGGCCCAGAAGTACCAACCAAAAATACTCGAAGGAACTGAAATTCAAAGCAAAGTCGGCCAGTGCTGGGGCCGCCAAAATCAGCACCACAGTGCCAAACAAGCCCCCAACGGCAGAGAAAACCAAGCCAGCGCCCAAGGCCATTTCGGCTTGCCCTTTTTTGGTCATGGCAAAAGCTTCGTCGGTGTAGGCAGCCGAAGCTGGGGTGCCTGGAATTCTCAACAAGCATCCTGGAATATCACCCGAAAAAATGGCCATGGCTGTGGCCGTGACCATGGCCGCGATGGCAGGAATTGGCGGCATGAAAAACGTGACAGGAACCAACAAGGCCGTAGCCATGGTGGCGGTGAGTCCGGGCACTGCCCCCACAAAAAGGCCATAAAAAGCGGCAGCCACCATCACCATGAGGGTGTAAGGTTCAAAGACCATGGAGAACGCTTGACCGATGGCTGTCCACATAAAGAGGTTCCTAATTCATGCGACTGACTGAATAGGCGATGTGAACAATTTCACCAGGCCCAAGGGGTAAGGACGCCCCATGGCAGGGGGACGCGCAGAAGCTTGTAGAAAGCAAAATGAACAAGCAGTGTTGCGATCGCGGCCACCATCAAGGTTCGACGCCAATTGACTCGAAGAGCCTTGAACAATGCGACCAACATGATGAAACTGGTGGCAAAGAATCCCAACGTATTTGCAAATGCAATGTAGAAAACCACAGACCCAAGCAGCACAAACAAGGCTAGAACATGTCTTGGCGAACGTACCCAGTCCTCCCATGCGAACCATGCTGTGGGGGTGCGATTTCGAAGACCTTTGAAAACCAGTAAGACACCAGTGACGCAAAGACCTGTGGCAATTAAGCTTGGGAAAAGTGCCGGGCCCACAGGTTGGCCCGGTATATTTGGAAAGCCTTTGACAGCATAGAGCACCAAGGTGCCCAATGCCAAAAAGAACAGCCCAAAGAGCGTGTCATGAATTTTCATGGTCTTATTTGACCAAGCCGACTGCTTTCATGGTGGCGCCCAATTCTGTATTTGACTTCACCATGAACTTGGCAAAATCGTCGGGTCCTGCATAGATCACGCCAAAGCCGCGGCTGGCCATGAAGTCGTTGTACTCTTTGCTGGCGGCCACTTTGCGCACAGCTTCAGCCAATTTGTCGCGCACGGGTGCGGGCAAACCTTTGGGAGCCACAATGCCGCGCCATGCGGCCATGGTCCAATCACTTCCAATGGCGGCCTTCAGAGTGGGCACATTGGGGTACAAGGCAGAAGGTTTGTCATTCATGATGGCCAGGCTTTTAACTTTGCCAGAATCAATCAATGAGCGCGCTTCGGGCAATGACACGGGGGCAACTTCAATACCTCCCGCCACCATGTCTTGCAAGCCTGGGGCAGCGCCATTGCTGGGGACCCAAGGCAAAGCCGCTGGGTCAATTTTTTGGTCGCGCAAAAGGCCCGCAATGGCCAAGTGCCAAATGCCACCTTGTCCTGTACCGGATGCCTTGAATTTGCCGGGATTGGCCTTGATGGCTGCCAACAGTTCGTTCACTGTTTTGTAGGGTGAATCGGCACGCACTTGAACGCCCGCTGGGTCGGCATTGACCAAGCCAATGGGCGTGTATGAGGCGCTGGTCAGATCGGTTAGACCTTGCCAATGCATCATGCCAATTTCGACGGTTGCCAAGCCGATGGTGTAGCCGTCGGGCTGTGCAGAAGCAATGGCGGCATGGCCCACCACACCGCTACCGCCAGTGCGGTTCACCACGTTGACGGGTTGGCCCAAGTCTTTTTCTAGCAGGCTTCCAATGATGCGAGCTGTTGCATCGGTGCCGCCTCCAGCACCCCAAGGCACGATGAGCGTGATGGGGCGAACGGGATAGTTTTGAGCCGCAGCGGGCAGGGCGCTCAAGACACCCAACATGCCCAGCATGGCAGTGGCCAACAAACGACGACGGGGTAATGCAAACATAACTCACTCCTCAACTAGGGTTGGAACAAAAAAGTTGCTAACCAACGCAAGTTACGCTCTTTTTTTCTTTCAGGCATTAGGGTGAACCCAAAGAAGTCAGGCTGTTTTGGAACTCAATTGAGTCATAGGTGCATTAAAGTCGGAGCATCATGAACAGCTTTGAAACTTGGGGTTCGACCCTGTTGCCAAGCATTGAACTGTTGGCCACTCTGGCCATTTGGAATAATTGGGTTTTGCCAGCTTGGCGCAAAGATTGATTTGAATCTTTGGCTCAAGCCATGCGTACCAATCGTCCTGGTCGTGCAGATGTGATCTTTCCATGGCGCTGTACCTGCTCACCTGCAACCCATGTGGCCACATAGCCCTCAGCCTTTTGCAAAAAGCGTTTGCCACCCGCGGGTAAGTCGCGAACCAATTGTGGCAAGCCCACGCTGAGCTTTTGAGGGTCAATAGCGTTGATGTCTGCACGCATGCCAACCGCCAACACGCCGCGATCTTTGAGGCCTAAGTAGTTGGCGTTGCGACGCGTCAACATTTCAATCACAGTTTCCAGTGGCAGTGCGTCTTTTCCGCGGCCTTGCACCCAATGCGTCAACATGAAGGTGGTGAAACTGGCATCGCAGACCGTGCCCACGTGGGCACCGGCATCACTCAATCCACTCAAGGCGCGGGGGTGTTCGAGCATTTTGCGTACGGTGTCGAGGTTGCCTTCGTTGTAATTGAAGATGGGGAAGTAAATCAAGCCTTCACCATGGCCAGCGCTTAAATGATCGTAAATGACCTCTAAGGGTGTGACTCCTTTTTGTTTGGCGCGAACCAAGAAGCTTTCCATCACAGAAGGTTCGTAGTTCAAGTTGGCTTCCAGCGGGAACATGCGGCCACTGATCATGTCTATCTTGGCCAACAAAATGTCCACCAAGGGCGGAATGGAACTGCCATCGCCTGCCAGTCGCTCAGATTTTTCTGAAAGGATGCGGGCTTTACGGGCGGGGTCGCGCAGCGCTGCAGCACGTTCAGCCAAAGGGAGGTGTGCTACTTCTTTGTAGGAGGGGAATCCCATGAAAGGATGGAAGCTGGCATCGAGGCCATTTAGCACACCAATGCCGCGTGCACCTGTTTGCATAAAGAGGGGTAAGCCGCTGGCCACCGCTTTTTCAACGCGTTCCTGAATGCGTAAATATTGCTCGCCTCCGGGGTCACGCTGAAGCCAAGTAAGCGATAGCGATTTGCCACTGGCTTTTGCAATGGCTTCTACCAAATCAAATTCGGCTTCAAACTCTGCGGGGCCCTTCAGAAGGTTGTAGTCACTCACCATTTGCACGACACCATGCGACAGACCTTGGAAGGCTTGCGCCAACCCAGTCAGTTCGGCATGGCTGGCCTCTGCTGCAGGAGTTTCTTTGCCTTCAGAGGTGCGGTGGTTGTCGCTGCGTCCTGTACTAAATCCCACGGCACCCGCTTCTAGTGCTTCTCGCAAAAGAGCACGCATTTTTTCGATGTCTTGGGGCGTAGCCACTTCGTGGGCCAAGGCACGCTCTTTCATGACGTACATGCGCAGCGGATCGTGCGGGACTTGCACCAAAAAATCGAGGCTGTGAGGCGTTGCCTCCAACGCATTCATGTACTGCGGAAAGCTTTCCCAGTTCCACACAATGCCTTCGTGCAAGGCGGCGCCAGGAATGTCTTCCACGCCTTCCATGAGCTTGACCAAATCGTCTTCAGCACCTGGGCGTTTAGGTGCAAAACCCACACCGCAGTTGCCCATGACCACCGTGGTCACACCGTGGTAGATGCTAGGGGTGAAGCAGGCGTCCCAGGTTACTTGCCCGTCATAGTGGGTGTGCAAGTCGACAAACCCCGGCGTGATCCAGAGGCCTGTGGCATCGATGGTTTCTTTGGCAGCTTCGTTGATCTGACCGATTTGAGTGATGCGCCCAGCTTCAATGCCGACATCTGCGATGAATGTTTTTTGGCCTGTGCCGTCAACCACAGTGCCGTTTTTAATCAAGCAATCGAGCATCTTTTCTTCTCCAAACATACGCCAAAGACATGCCACTCACAATGTGCCAAATACCCCACAAGCTGGCCAAGGTCACCATGCCTAAATCACTGTTGAATTGCACTGCAATGATGCCCAGGGCCAAACCAGAATTTTGCATGCCACCTTCAATCATCACGGCACGGCGATTGCGTTCACTCAAACCCATTGTGATGCTGGTGAGCCATCCAAAAAACAAGCCGCTGGCATTGTGCAAAACCACCAGCAGCAGGGTGGGCAGCAAGCCCAGCGTGAGCAGTTGACGTTCTTTGATGAGGCCTGCCACGATGAAAAGCAGCAGCGCAATCAAAGAAAAATGGCCAAGGGGTTTGCGAATGCGCTCGGTCAAAGCGGGCAGCCTGTGAGAGGCCAGCAAGCCCAATGTGAGCGGCACACCCAGCAGTAAAAACAAACTGATCCAAATGCCGGAGGCATCGATTGACAATTCTTTCAACCATAAGGCTGTCTCTGGATTGGCGGCCATCATCCAGCTAAAGTTGAAGGGTGTGGCAAACAAGGCAATGATGCTGGCCACAGCGGAGATGCTGACCGACAAAGCCGTGTTCCCGCGTCCCATGTGGGTGACCACGTTGCTGAGGCTTCCGCCCGGGCAAGCGGCCACCAAAATCATGGCGGCCTCTACGTTGGGAGGCAGGTCTAAAAGGAGTGTGGCGGCCCATGTGGCTACGGGCAACAAGATGAACTGCGGTATGAGCCCACAGATCACCGCTTTGGGCTCTTGGGCGACTCGCTTGAAGTCGTCTAGGCGCAGCTCTAGGGCCACTGAAAACACCATGGTCGCCAAGACCATGCTTAAGACGATCTGGGATGCATTCATGTTCACGACCTTCGTGCAAGCGGCAAATTCAAGAGCAAGTTTTGCGGTTTGATTTTGAGCAGATTTTGCGGGTCCATGGCCATGGCCAGGTACACCGGTTTGCCACTCACTTCCTGTAGCATGTCGCTGGCGCTGTCAAAGTTTAGAACAAACAAGCAGAGCATGCGACGCTGACGGTCTTCGTCAATGCTTTGACCGTTGTAGAGGTCGTTTAGCATGCTGCTGGCCTGCGCATCAAGCCCCACATGCCAAACCCAATGCGCATCTTCAATTTCACGAGCCGTGACAATGCGCACACTGGCGCTAGTGAAGTGAGCGATCCAGCGTTCGAGCACACGGCAAAAAGCGTCAATGAGAGGCTGCCCCAAATTCATACAGGCCACCATGTCGAAGCGTTCGCTTCGCTCCCAATAGCTATCCTCTGTAGTGTCTTGAATGACATCCAAGTCGACACTGCGCAGGGGAATGCCGCCTTGCTTGAGCAATTCCCCCAAACTGCCAAAGCCACTTTCAAGCGCATGACGTTCCACTGTTTCGTAATCGGCAGCCATCACGGAGCCATCTTCCAAAACAGATATTTTTTGGGTTCTGAAAAGCAACTCTGCGGCCCGGGCTTCTAAAGGTGTGCACTCTTCGCCCAAGATGTGTTGCACCAAGACTTGCGTGATTTGATTCACCAAGATGGGCGGCACATCAACGCCTTGCCCCTCGAATAAAGCCCAGTAACTGGCTTCTAGGGTGGCGTGGGCCAAAATGCGGTTGCGAAAACGCAACCAGACTACCATGTTGTCGGCGGCATCGCGATCTTCAACCTGGGCCAAGTCGGCGGTTTGCAAATCAAGCCGCGGATTTTCAAGCAAGCGCTCATGAATTTCAATTTCATGCTTGCAAGAACTTTCAATGGGCGCCAACTCTGGGCGCAACAACAGAACCCTTAGAAAATCATCAGTGACGGTGAGGTGACCTCGCGCGTCTTTTTTCAGTTGTGCATAGCCCGCTTGGGGCCAAAGACTTTGCGCAGAATCACTCATCATGAAGAAACTGTTCTATTTCAAACGGGTTTTTTGCCACGGGGAATCACGGCCGTGATTTTTTGCACTGGGCGCTCGGTGTCGACAGCAATGGTTTTGGGTGGAGAAGTGTCCTTTTTTGGTTTTTTGGACTCTTTGTTTGATTTTTGTTGACCTTTGGCCATAGGATCACCTTGAGATAGTTAAGAGCGCAGTTTACGCGAGGCACAATCAATGCCCAAGAGGGAAGGCATCACAGATGCTGCATATTCAGGGTTTGTCATGACAATTTTTCACATTTCACCCGATGAGCTTGAGCTCACAGCCATTCGGTCGCAGGGGCCCGGTGGCCAAAATGTGAACAAGGTGGCCAGCGCCATTCAATTGCGCTTTGACATTCAGGCTTCCAGCTTGCCCTTGGATTTGAAAGAACGGCTTCTCAATTTGCGCGATCACCGCATCACACAATCGGGGGTGGTGGTGATCAAGTCGCAAGAACACCGCAGCCAAGACATGAACCGCATGGCCGCATTGCTGCGTTTGCACGATTTGCTCGAACTGGCGGCGGTGGAGAAAAAGAAACGCAAAGCGACGCGGCCTACACGCAGTTCGCAAGTCAAACGTGTCGACAGCAAAGTAAAGCGAGGACAGACCAAATCACTTCGGGGCAAAGCAAATTGGGATTGATCAATTTGGCCTGAGGGCCAGGGCCTATTTAGGCGGCGCTTGGAGACCATTGTGCATCCACCCACTGCAGTGCTTGCTGCACCACCTGCGCACCGTCAGCTTGCACGATGTGACGTTTTGGCATGCTTCTTAACCAAGTCAGTTGTCTTTTGGCCAATTGCCGTGTGGCAAAGATGCCGCGGTCACGCAACTCGGCCATGGGCATGGTGCCGTCGAGGGCTTCCCAGGCTTGACGATAACCCACGCAGCGCATCGAGGGCAGGTCGATTTGCAAATCGCCACGTGCCCTCAGTGTTTTGACCTCCTCTAAAAAGCCATGCGCCAGCATGTCGTCAAAGCGCTGTTCAATGCGGTGGTGCAGCCAGGCACGGTTAAGGGGTTCCAAGCTGAGCATGGGAACGTTGATCGCTTCACTCGCACTGACGGCATTTTGTTGAAAGCTCGAAAGAGCCCGGCCCGAAACTCTGAATACCTCCAGAGCTCGAGAGATGCGTTGGCTGTCTGCAGGGGCTAGCCGTGCGGCAGTGAGGGGGTCCACAAGTTTCAATTGCGCATGAAGGGCTGGCCAACCCAATTGTTCTGCTTCTTCTTGAATGCGGGCTCTGATGACGGGGTCAGCGCTAGGCATGTCGTTCAAACCTTCCATCAAGGCTTTGAAGTAAAGCATGGTGCCGCCCACCAACAATGGCAGCTTGCCCCGACTAGAAATCTCTTGGATACAGGCCAATGCATCACGCGCAAATTCTGCCGCGCTGTAGGCGTTGAGGGGATCGCGAATGTTGATCAGGTGATGCGGCACAGCGTCCAGCTCTGCCAGACTGGGCTTGGCCGTGCCAATGTCCATGCCTTTGTAAACCAAGGCGGAGTCGACACTGATGATTTCAGCGCCGCCTCTTTTTTGCAGGTGGTCTGCCATGGCCATGGCTAAGCCTGTTTTGCCGCTGGCGGTGGGTCCTGCAATGGCAATTGCATGAAGTTTCATTTTGTGACAGTTGCGGGGGCAGCCTGAAGCAAAGGAATTTTGCGCACAGCCAAAGAGCCAATCAGGCCCAAACAAATGGATGCATACATGATGCCTTGTGCCATGGTCAACAAGGGATCGCTCATGTGCGTGCCAATCCAAGAGCCTATGCCAAAAGCGACCAACATCATCGAGAAGCCATTCAAGGCTGATGCCGTGCCGGCCATTTCAGGAAATGGTGCAACACAACCGCTTTGGCCGCAAGGTTGGTGCACGCCATGTGCCAACAAAAAGATATTGACTGGCAGCATCACAGCCCAAGGGCCAAACCAGGATTGCCCTGGGCCTGCATAAGCCACCAGCAACATCAAAGCGCCCGCCAACAAACTCACAAAACTGGCCGCGAACACGCAGGTTTGAACACTGATGCGCAACAACAACCAACGGCAGATGAAGGTGCCAACGATGTAGGACAGCGACATCGAAAACATCAACAGCCCGTAGACTGTTTTGCTCAAGCCCATGGTTTGTGTAAATACAAACGGCGAGGTGGCCAAAAATGTAAATAGACCCGCATAAGAAGCGGTAGACAAAGCGCTGTAGGCTTGAAAGGTGGGGTGGCGAACAATGTGTTTGATCGAGGTCCACAAGTTGTTGATTTGAAGTGCATTCGGGTTGCGTTGCTGCAAACTTTCATCAAAAGAAAAGTAAATCAGTAAGCCTGTGAAGGTGGCAAATACAATCAAACTGCTGAGAGCCCAGCGCCAACCCATCAGGTCTGTGAGAAACCCGCCTACCGGTACGCAAGTACACGCAATCACACCCAATCCCGTGAGGGCCTGAGACATGATTTTGGCGCCTTGCACGGGCTCATACAGATCGCGAATAATGGCGCGTGCTGCCATCACACACGCCCCCATGGCCACACCTTGAAGTGTTCGCGCTGCAATGAGGGTCTCAATGCCAGGCGCCAATACACAGCCAATGGCAGAGGCTACATAAACCGCGATGCCGCCCAACAATACGGGTCTGCGCCCCCATTTGTCTGACAAGGGCCCCCAGACCAACTGGGAGGTGCCAAATGCCAAGAGCAGTGCGGTAAGTGTGAGTTGGGCTTGCACCATGCTGGCGCTAAAGTCTTCGGTTAAGGCGGGTAGGGCTGGCAAGTACAAGTCGGTGGTGATGGGCTGCAAGCCAAGCAGCATGGCCAGCAAAAGAACCGTCATCGATTGACTGCGCGTACCCAATGGGGGCGTGTTGGACATCAACGACCCCGCAAGAACAGGGCGTCTAATTCACGCAGACTGACTTGCCGCCAGGTCGGTCGACCGTGGTTGCACTGATCTGAGCGTTCGGTGTCTTCCATTTGTCTGAGCAAGGCGTTCATTTCATCCAATGTGAGTTTGCGATTGGCGCGCACTGCGCCATGGCAAGCCATGGTGGCTAAGATTTCATTTTGAGCGCGTTGAACCACCGTGGCAGCATCGTGCTGGGCCAATTCAGCCAACACACTTCGCGCCAGTTCTACAGCATCGCCTTGGGCCAATGAAGTTGGTACTGCACGAACAGCCAAAGTTTTAGCTGACAAAGCAGAAATTTCTAAACCCAATTGGGCCCAATTCTTTCGTGCGCTGCGTGCATGTCAACCACCACCAAGCCTTGGCTGTTTTCTGCCAAGATGTAGACGCCTTGCAACTGGGCGATGGCTCGGCCAAGTGGCCAATCATGCGTCTCTTGAGATGAGTCGTTTGAAGTCAATTTTGTGCTTGGCGTGGTGCTTGGCGCCGTGCTTGCAAAACTTCTTGCAAAACTGCTTGTTTGTTCTTCGACTTTGGGCGCGCTGCCCCACAAGGCTTTCAATTCGGCCAATGCCTGAGCAGGATCTTCTGTTCGGCGCTGAGCATCAAATGCCATACCGCGCTGTGACCAATTGGGATGGATGGCCGGTGTAGATGGACTGGATTTGAGTTGGAGTTGGGGTCTAGAGTCTGAATCGGCAAGGCTGGCTGTCGAACTCTGTTGGCCAGAAAGCAATTGCGCCCGAGGTACGGCCAATGCACTTTCAATGGCGTGTCGCATGGCCTGGTGAACTTCACGGCTGTCGCGAAATCGAACTTCAATTTTGGTGGGATGGACATTGACATCCACTCTAGCCGGGTCCATTTGCAAATACAGCACGTACACGGGTTGGCGTTGACCATGCAGCACATCTTCATAGGCACTTCGGGCACCATGGCTGATGACTTTGTCACGCACAAAACGCCCATTGACATACGCAAACTGTTGGTCTGCTCGAGCGCGCGCTGCATCCGGTGTACCGGCGCGTCCGCGAACATGAACAGGCCCCGACCTGAAATCAATGTTGACGGAGGAGGCAACAAAATCTTCGCCCAGTACATCGGCCAAACGTTGGTTCCAACCGGCTTCACCTGGATGGCTGCGCCACTGCTCCACAATTTTGCCTTCGTGCCAAATGGCAAACCCCACCTCAGGTCTGGCCAATGCATGTCGTCGGACGGCTTCGATGCAATGGGCCAGTTCGGTATTTTCAGATTTTAGAAAATGACGCCGAGCAGGCGTTGAAAAGAACAGCTCTTTGACTTCGACGGTTGTACCAACAGCCCGAGCAGCGGGTCGAATTTCACCCGTTTGCCCCTCCAAAAGGAAGGCACTGGAGGCACCCTCAATGCGCGACAGCAAACTCATGTCGGACACTGAATTCATGGCGGCCAGCGCCTCGCCTCGAAAGCCCATGGTGGCCACAGACTCCAAATCTTCCAAGCTGACAATTTTGCTGGTGGCATGCCTTTTGAGCGCGATAGGCAGTTGATCAGCTGGGATGCCACAACCATCGTCTTCGACCGAAATCAGTCGAATGCCACCCCCCAGTAACCTCAGCGTAATCTGCCTTGCACCTGCGTCAAGCGCGTTGTCAACCAGTTCACGCACCACCGAAGCAGGGCGTTCGACCACCTCTCCGGCAGCAATCTGGCTGATGAGCACATCAGGCAGCTCTCGAATGGTGGGAAGGATTTGGACTTGGGACATTCTCAAATTGTAGGTGCAGGGACCCCTCAATTCCCGATGAATGGGGAGGGGTTTCAAGAAAGGGATAATCGCGGCATGGACTATTTCATGCAATTGATCGATTTTATTCTCCACGTTGACCGTTATTTGGAGATGTTTGTGGCCAATTACGGCCCATGGGTTTATGCCTTGCTGTTTCTCATCGTGTTTGTTGAAACGGGCCTGGTTGTGATGCCCTTCTTACCGGGCGATTCTTTGTTGTTCGTGGTGGGTACCTTGTGTGGCACGGGTCTTCTGAGCTTGCCTTTGGCCATGACCTTGCTTCTCATCGCCGCAATTGCAGGCGACCAAGTCAATTACCGAATTGGTCGCTACTTCGGGCCCAAGGTTTTTCAATGGGAAAATTCGCGTTTTTTCAACCGATCCGCTTTTGACAAGGCCCACAATTTCTACGAAACCTATGGTGGCATCACCATCGTTTTGGCGCGTTTCATGCCTTTTATTCGGACCTTTGTCCCGTTTGTGGCAGGTGTGGCGGCCATGACGCCATCTCGCTTTATCGCTTTCAACGTTCTTGGCGCCGTGATCTGGGTGTGTGGCCTGACCAGCGCAGGTTATTTATTTGGCGAAACAGCCTTTGTGCAGACGCACTTAAGCAAAATCATTTGGGCCATGATTTTCGTACCTGGTTTGTTAGCGCTTTGGGGCGCTTGGCGCGCGCATCGAAAGTAAAATTTCGAGCATGATCTCAAACCCTCAAGTGCATTTGCCCTTTCCCACCAACCCACCCCGAGTCGTCACTGCAGGCGAAGCACTGATCGATTTGGTATTGCAAGAAGACGGACTTTTTAAGCCTTGCTTGGGCGGCGCTGTTTTCAACCTGTCGCGCGCATTGGCCAGACAAAATGTGCCCACCCTCTACCAAAACCCCTTGTCCCATGACAGGTTTGGAAGGCAATTGGCGGAGGGCTTGCTTGAAGATGGTGTGCAATTGGCCCAGCCTCAGCCGGTCTCTGAGCCTACATCGGTGGCAGTGATTGCATTGAATGCGGAGGGGCATCCCGATTACACCTTTTATCGGCAGGGCGTTGCGGATCGACAAATCACAGCGCAAAGCTTGAGCGCGGCTTGTCGTGGGCAGGCTCACATGGAAGTGGCTTGCACAGGTTGTTTGGCCTTGGACCCGGCGGATGCAATTCACTATCTTCCTTGGCTTCAGTCTCAAAAGAGGGAAGGCAAATGGATTGTGCTTGATGTCAATCTCAGGCCCTCGGTCATGCCAGATTTGCGAAGCTACAGAGCCCATGTTTTGGAAATGGCCAAACTGGCCGATGTTCTAAAAGCCAGTGACGAAGATTTGCGCCATTTGCAAATACCCGGTGTCAGCCCCTTGGATCAAGCGATGAATTTGATGGCCATGACCTCTGCCCAATGGATGGCTTTAACGCTCGGTCCTGAGGGCGCCTGTTTGTTGGTTCGACATGGCGCTGATGTGCAAGTGCTCAAAGCGCGTGAAGCCTTGGCCGTCAAAGTCATTGACACCGTAGGGGCGGGCGATAGTTTTTTAGCAGGTCTCCTGGCATGTGCCTTGCACCATGTTGATCAAGAAAAATCAAAGCCCCTTTTGCGCAAGTGGGCCGAGCAAGCAACACTCGATACTTTGCAAGATGTGCTTGAGCATGCATTGGCCAGCGCCACCTTGGTGGTCATGCGCCGCGGGTGCGAACCGGCCTCTTGGACGGAGGTTCGCGCTCGAATGAAAGCGTTCCCAGCCATTTGATGGCGCTTGCAGAGCGCCTTTTCTTGGCTGCTTTGACTTAAGTAGATCTCTTTCTGGCCAAGGGTGGGTTGCGTTCAAAGTATTTTTGCAAGCCTTTCACCAATGCATCGGCAATGTCGTTTTGGTATTGCGGGTCAGCCAGCTTGGCTTCTTCACTCGGGTTGCTGATGAATGCAGTTTCTACCAGCACACTGGGAATATCGGGTGCTTTCAAGACTGCAAAGCCAGCTTGCTCTACTTTGGGTTTGTGAAGTCTTCCAATGCTGCCAATTTCTCGCAGAATGGCGCCGCCTAAATTCAAACTGTCTTTGATTTGAGCGGAGGTGCTCATGTCCAGCAGCGCTTGCTGAACCTGTGAGTCTTTCACGCCCAGGTTCATGCCGCCAATCAAATCGGCCTTGTTTTCTTGCGAGGCCATCCAACGGGCCGCGCTGCTAGAGGCCGCGCCTTGGCTAAGTGCAAACACGCTGGCGCCTTGTGCATTGGGTGTGAAAAAAGCAAGTGCAATTTGCAGCACCACATCTTTCTCTTTGGTGCCATTGGGACCAATAGCTCCTGGGTCTTCGCCGCCGTGTCCGGGGTCGATGGCCACCACGATCAAGCGATCGGTGACAGGGGCGGCGGGTACATTGCCCTGAGGGCTTTGAACATGGCCCGATGTCGGCGAGTTGGCACTGGGGCTGGCTGAATTTGGATTGGCACTGACACCGGGATTGGCGTTGCCATTGCTATTGGCATTTTTAGTGAGCCACTCGGAAATGGGGTCGTTGCTTTGGGTGCGCTCTGCAATCCAACTTTCCAAAGGGTCTACGGGCGTGCTTGGGTACAAATCCAATACCAAACGGTGTTGATAATTGCCAACGGGAGTAAGGGCAAATACTTGGGGCTGAACCGCCTGTTTCAAGTCAAACACCATGCGAACCACACCAGGGCTGTTTTGGGCAACCCGAACGCCAGTGATGTTGGGATCGTCGGGCTTTATTTTGCCCACCCATTCTTTGATGGCGGGGTTGAGTTCCAAGCCTTCAATGTCAATGGCCAAGCGAGGCGGCGATGGCACAAAGGTGTACTTTGTTTTCAACGCGACATCGGATTCCAAGGTGACGCGCGAGTAGTCTCTGGCGGGCCATACCCGAACGGCCAACAGGCTGGCGCCTTTGCAAATATCGGCCCAGCCCAGCATCAAGGCAAGGCTTGAGAATTTGAGCCAATCACGGCGCTGAATGGGCATGGCCTATCGTCAATTGAGAGTGAGTGGGAGTGGCGGCTTCAAGGGCTTGCAACATGCGCAAGCCTTGCGGTGTGAATGCACTGGCTTCAACTTGCCGGCCATCGAGTTCGTTGACAGTGATCTTCAATTTCAAATCGGGCAGGGGCAACATCCCTTTTGCTTGTTCGGCCCACTCCGAAATTTTCAAGCCTTGGCTGGCAAAGATATCGCGGAAACCAGCTTCTTCAAATTCTTCAGGCTCATTGAATCGATAGAAATCAAAATGCCAAATGGGAAAGCGCAAGCCATCTTGTTCATTCAAAGCCTCATGGGGCTCGACCACGGCGTAGGTTGGGCTTTTGATGCGGCCCTTGACGCCCAATGCTTGCAACAAATGCCTGACCAAGGTGGTTTTTCCAGCCCCCAAGTTGCCTTCTAGTTCGAGGTATGCATTGTGCAATTCGCCTTGTTGTGCCATGCATTGGGCAAACGCCTGAGTCTGGTTTTCTTGAGTCAATAGCCAGCTGCCTGTGCCATGGGGCTCAGGAGTTCCTACAATCTCAGGGTGAACACCACTCATCATTCTCTTTCAATCAATGCAGCCAAGCTGGATGCCGCAGCCTTGTGGTCCAAAATGCAAAATGCGGCGCAGGCATTGGGATTTTCTCAAATTGGCGTGACAGGTGTGAATTTGTCAGAAGCAGAGCCCGGACTCAATGCCTGGCTTGCTGCTGGATTTCACGGCAGCATGAACTATATGGCAAGTCATGGACTGAAGCGCGCAAGACCCTCCGAATTGGTGCCAGGCACCGTCAGTGTGATTACTGTCCGGATGGATTACTTGCCAAACAATGTGGCCGATCTTTCTTTGGAAAGTGAAGCCAATGCCTTAAAGCAGCCTATGCAGGGAGTGGTGTCAGTTTATGCCAGAGGCCGGGACTACCACAAAGTTTTGCGCCACCGACTGCAACAACTCCAAGCCCAAATGGCCGATTGGGTGGGGCCGTTTGGTTACCGAGTGTTTACCGATTCTGCGCCTGTGATGGAGGCCGAGCTTGCGGTCAGAAGCGGGCAGGGTTGGCGTGGCAAAAATACCCTGGTTTTGCAAAGAGATGCTGGTTCATTTTTCTTTTTAGGTGAAATCTTCATCGACTTTGAGCTGCCAGAAACAGAGTCCATCACATCACATTGTGGTAGCTGTTCGGCATGCCTTGATCTGTGCCCAACCAAAGCCATTGTGGCTCCTTATCAATTGGATGCGCGGCGCTGTATTTCCTATTTGACCATTGAGCACACTGGCCAAATACCGCATGAATTGCGGCCCCTCATTGGCAATCGAATTTACGGCTGCGATGATTGCCAATGGGCTTGTCCTTGGAACAAATATGCCAAGAAAAGCACCTTGCCTGATTTCAATTCGCGAGATGCCCTCACTGCGCCTCAGTTGCTCGATTTGCTAGCATGGGATGAAGCCAGTTTTTTAAAGAACACTGAAGGCAGTGCCATTCGGCGAATAGGCCATGCTCGATGGCTTCGCAATGTGGCATTGGCTGCAGGCAATGCACTGCGGGGAGGGCAGGGGCATGACATCACGAAAGCTGAAGCATTGGCATTGCAAAAGGCCCTGATTCGCTGGCAAGATCATCCAGATCCGGTGGTGCAAGAGCAGGTGGCTTGGTCTTTGACGCAGCCAGCTTAAAAGTGCAAACCCTGAAGCACGCCCAAAGCCAAGGGCAAGCTCAACATGCCCAGCAGGGTTGACAGCGTGACCAGCCCAGCCACCAAAGACCCGTTGTAGCCCATTCTGGCGGCCAGCACGTAGCAGGTTGACGCAGTAGGCAATGCCGAAAAAATAAGCAAAACGGTGGTTTGCAAATCGCTCAGTTTGAACAATTGAGCCAAGCCCCAAGCGATACAAGGCAAAAGCAAGTGTTTCACAAGCAACACCAAACTGCCCTGAAGTTTGCCCTGATTCAAGGCTTTGATTTCCATGCCGGCACCCGCAGACATCAGCCCTAAGGCCAATGAGGCCGCGCCAATTTTGGAAAGGCTGGGTTCAATGATGGCCGGGATGCTGAACCCCAATAAATTGAAGGCCAAGCCGCTGGTGGTGGCCAAGATGAGGGGATTGCGAACCAGCTCTCGGCCAAAACCAGCGTTGCCCTGACGGGCCATGGGCCAAACCGCCCCCACATTGAACATGGGGACGCAAAAACCGATTAGCACGGAAATGAGCAGTAAACCTTCTGCGCCGGACAAGCGTTCCACCAGCGCCAAAGCGATAAAGGAGTTGAATCTGAAACCAATTTGGGCAGTGGCAGCGTGGTCTCTGCGGTCTAATTTGGCCCCAATCCAAGGCCAATAGGGCAGGCTGTAGCTGAGTGCAATGCCCGATAAACCCATACTGATGCCTGCCAACAAAAAGCTCGAAGTGGCTTGAATGTCCAAAGGGCTTTTGGCAATTGAGTAAAAAAGCAGGACTGGGAATAAAAAGTAATAAACCAAGAACTCTGCTTGCTGCCAAACGTTGCGGTTCAGCCCTGTGAAGCGGCACAGGAAGTACCCACACAAAATCAGGGAAAAGTCGGGAAATAAAAGCTGAGCATAATTCACCCCCTTAGCATAACGGCTGTATTTGGGGGTTTGGTCTCTGAACACCCTGATTATTGCTTATGATGTTGTGAAGTCATTTTTAGGAGTTTTCATGGACCGTCGTCAAAGTTTGCTGGCTTCTGCCGTTGTGATTGCCTTGGGTGTGGTGGCCGGTACCGCCAGTGCTCAAAATTACCCAAGTAAAGTCATCAGATTGCAGGTGCCTTTTGCCCCTGGTGGTACCACCGACATCGTGGCCCGAGTCATTGCTGAACCTTTGGGCAAGGCCATCGGCCAATCTGTGGTGGTGGAAAACAAGGCGGGCGGTGGCGGTGTCGTAGGCGCCCAAGAAACGGTTCGCGCTACACCTGATGGCTATTCATTGGGCATGGCCACTGTTTCTACAACGGCTGCCAACCCAGCCATCAACCCCAAGAATCCGTACAACCCCATTACAGACTTCACCCCCATCATCAACATTGCAGCCACGCCCAATGTCATTGCCGTGCATCCCAGTTTTCCAGCACGCAACTATGCAGACTTTGTGGCTGAGTTGAAGAAAAACCCCGGTAAATACTCCTACGCTTCTTCAGGCACGGGTGGCATTGGTCACTTGCAGACAGAACTTTGGAAAAGCTTGGCTGGCGTGTTCATCACCCACATTCCTTACAGAGGCGCTGGCCCTGCTTTGAACGACACGGTTGCGGGCCAAGTCCCCATTATTTTTGACAACATGCCGTCTGCTTTGCCGTTTATTCAAAATGGTAGATTGATTCCCATTGTGGTGGCAGCCCCTCAGCGTTTGACTCAGCTGCCCAATGTCCCCACATTCAAAGATGTTGGTTTGGAGCCCGTCAATCGCATGGCTTATTACGGCATTTTGGGCCCCAAGAATTTGCCCAAAGAAGTGATTGACAAAATCAGCGCTGGCACCAGAAAAGCTTTGGAAGATCCAGCTGTTCGCAAACGCATTGAAGACACAGGCTCATTGATCATTGCCAATACCCCCGAGCAATTTGCAGCTCAAATCAAAGCTGAATTTGAAGTCTACAAAAACGTGGTGGAAAAGCAGAAACTCAGACTCGATTGATGTCAGTTTCAAGCCAAGCCGCCATCGACCGCTTTGTTGATGCGGTTTGGCTAGAAGATGGTTTGTCGGCCAACACCTTGGCCGCCTACAGACGAGATTTGCAGGCCTTGGCAGATTGGCTAGAAGCCTCGGGCATTGGACCCTTGGAGTCTGCCCAAGAGTCTCACTTGCAAGCCTACTTTGCGGCCAAGCACAGCCTTTCCAAAGCCACATCAGCCAATCGCCGCTTAACGGTTTTCAAGCGCTATTACCGTTGGGCCTTGCGCGAGCGAATCGTGCAATTTGATCCCACTCTCAGAATGCTGGCAGCCAAGCAAGCATTGCGTGTGCCCAAAACTTTGTCCGAAGATCAGGTAGACGCTTTGTTGTCTGCGCCGGATGAAAACACCAGCTTAGGTTTGCGTGACAAGGCCATGCTGGAGCTGCTCTATGCCAGTGGTTTGCGTGTTTCGGAATTGGTCAAACTCAAAACACTGCATGTTTCTTTGAACGAAGGTGTCTTGCGAGTGATGGGCAAGGGCAGCAAGGAGCGACTGGTCCCATTTGGCGACATGGCACGCGACAGTTTGCTGGCCTATTTGCAAAATTCTCGAGGCGCTTTGCTCGGCCCCAAACAAACCGACGATTTGTTCGTCACGGCCAGCGGGCCCAAGGCGGGGACGGCCATGTCGAGGGTGATGTTTTGGCAGCTGATCAAGAAATATGCGGTCACCTCAGGAATCACTGCACCTTTGTCACCCCATACCTTGAGACATGCTTTCGCCACGCATTTGCTTAACCATGGTGCCGACTTGCGATCGGTTCAGGTCTTGCTGGGTCATGCTGATATTTCGACGACCACCATCTACACACACGTTGCCAGGGAGCGCTTGAAGAACTTGCATGCGCAGCACCACCCTAGGGGTTGATCGATTTAAAAATGGATTGAGATACCGCTGGTGACAACATAATCATCGTTGATGATGGGCATCCAACGCCACTTGTCAAAAGTGGTGCAAGGATGGGAAATGCCACTGCCAATGATTCGCCCCACAGCAGGGTGCTCCGAGGCGGGTGATTGCGGGTTGAAATGCAAATAAGCATGTTGATCGTTCAAGGCCTTGATTTCCCAATGTGCTGGTACCGAACTCACTGCCGAATCCCCCAAGGCTGCTTGCCAAATGGGCACTGGTAAATCCATGTCGTACGACACATCGCGTTTGCCCATGGACAGCAGGGCCAGGCCGGGTTCAGGACAAGACTGAACCGAGCTAATGACTTCCAATGCTGGCTTGAGTGTTTCTGCCAGCTTGAGTCGCTCGCCAACGCATCGCAACATTTTTCGGTATTCCACGTGATCATGCGTGAGGTAGCAACCTGAGCGCAAGATGCCTCGCGCCGGTCTACTCAGTTGGGGTTGAAGGTGCGCTGCCACCAGATCAAAGATGGCAGATCCGCCTGCTGTGATGAGCACTTCAGAGCATTGGAACAAGTCTTCTTTTTCGCATGCCAAAGCTAAGTTTTGAACGCGCTGCATCAAGGCGGCGACGGCCGCTTGGTCGTGTTCATGGTGACAAGTGGCCAAAGCACCTTCGTAGCACTCAATACCCGCCAACAAGAGGCCGTTGGTGGCTTTGATTTCCCGGGCTAGCTGCATGGCAGTTGCATGGTCTCTGCACCCGGTGCGTTTGCCATCGATGCCAAGTTCGATGAGCACAGAGAAAGCTTGTTGAGAAGAACTGCTGGCGCGCCAAGATTCAATCTGTTTGAGTTGCGCCAGTGAGTCAACCAAAAAGAAAACGCTGACATCAGAGTGAGTTTCAAGCAGATGCGACAAGGCTTCTAAATCGGATGCCTGAAAAACCTGGTTGGCAATGATGATTCGTTTGACGTGATTTCGAATGCCCAAGCCAGCTTGAAACACCGTGGCAAAACTGATGCCCCAAGCGCCGGCATCGATTTGCATTTTGTACAACTCTGGTGACATGGTGGTTTTGCCATGCGGTGCAATATCGAGCTTGCGGCTGCTGCAAAAATCTTGCATCCACTTCAAGTTATGGGCAATGGCAGACGCTTTGATGACGGCCAGAGGGAAGGGCAGGTGGCCTTTCAAAATATGCCAGTTCTGATCTCCCATGTGGGCCAAGTCGACTGGCGCATGATGCCCTGGAAAACCTTTGAATGAAGCATTGATTTGCATGATGGTTAAATCAGGTTCGTTTCACAAGCCATTGACCGCCAAATAGTTCAATTCTTCTTCATCAAATCCAGCCAAGCGTCTGGCTTCGAGGTTGTAGGGCGACTTGAGTTTGGGTGCATCGTATTGCTGAATTAGCTGTCGGTAGGTCTGGATGGGATCGAGTCCCCGAGTTTCACACACATACCGGTACCAGCGATTGCCCGCCGCCACGTGACCAATTTCTTCTTCCAAAATGATGTCCATGATGCGGCCTGCTGCCTGGTCGCCGGCACTGATGAGCTTGTTTTTGACGGCGGGGGAGGCATCTAGGCCCCGAGCTTCCATGGTTCTGGGGACCAAGCCAATGCGAGCCACAATGTCGCCGCGTGTTCGCTCTGCCATTTCCCACAGGGAGTTGTGTGCAGGGAAGTGGCCATAGTCAAAGCCCATGCCCAGCAAATGCTTTTGAATGAGCAAAAAATGCTTGGCTTCTTCTTTGGCAATGCGCACCCAGTCAAGGTAAAAATCTTCAGGCAGGCCTTCAAATCGCCAAACCACATCCAATGCCAGGTCAATCGCGTTGAGCTCAATGTGCGCAATGGCATGCAGCAGCAAGGCTCTGCCTTCTGGGGTGGTCAATGGTTTTGACTTCAAGGCGGTATGAGACACCAACTTAGGGGTGGCCGGTCGACCTGGGATGCCGCCTGGATCGCTCACATGCGTCAGCGGTTGGATGGGCAGGTCCAAGGGCAAGGCCAATGTCAATTCGGCCTTTTGGACCGCATTTTGAGACAGCAAGGGGCCTAAGACCGCTGCGCGCAGGTGCTGGTTCAATGGGGTGGTAGAAGGTCTGGCCATGCGCTATTTTAGGGTTGCCTACAATGGGGGTTTTGAACGCCTTCAGGAGCAAGTGATATGGCCATTTATTCTTTGGACGACAAGCGACCCCTCGTGGCTGAAAGCGCTTGGGTGGCTGACAGTGCCCAAGTCATGGGCGATGTGGTGTTGGCTGCCAATGTCAGCGTTTGGTTTGGCACCGTGATCCGAGGTGATACCGAAACCATTCAGGTTGGAGAAGGCAGCAATATTCAAGATGGCAGTGTGCTGCATGCAGACCACGGAAAGCCTTTGACCGTTGGCAAGCATGTCACGGTGGGCCACCAAGTGATGCTTCATGGCTGCACTATTGGTGATGAGTCGCTGATTGGCATTGGGGCCGTGGTGTTGAATGGCGCCAAAATTGGGAAAAATTGTTTGGTGGGTGCGGGCTCCTTGGTGACAGAAGGCAAAGAATTTCCAGATGGTTCGATGATCATGGGTTCGCCTGCCAAAGTGGTGCGCGAGTTAAGCCCAGAACAAATTCAGGGCCTGCGGATGTCTGCCAAAAATTACGTTCTGAATGCGCAACGCTTTCAATCGGGGCTGAAAAAAATTGTCTGAATTGCATAAATTTTTATTTGAAGGCTTGCCCGTCAGGGGGGCCATTGTGCGCTTAACTGACGCTTGGCAAGAGTCTTTGCAAAGGCGTGCAGCCAATACCTTGACCGGGCCCTATCCGGCTCCCGTGTCAGAGTTGTTGGGTCAAATGTCGGCTGCAGCCATTTTGATGCAGGCCAATATCAAGTTCAATGGCGCTTTGGTGCTCCAGGTTTTTGGGGATGGCCCGGTCAAATTGTCGGTCGTTGAAGTTCAGCCCGACTTCGGGTTTCGGGCCACCGCCACTGTTCAGGGCGAGGTTGCACCAGATGCTTTGCTCAGCCAAATGGTGAACCAGAACAACGAGGGCCGTTGTGCCATCACACTAGACCCCTTGGATCGATTGCCAGGGCAGCAACCCTATCAGGGTGTGGTTCCCTTGTTTGGCGACCGAAAAGAAAAAATTGAAAAATTAAGCGAAGTGCTTGAACACTACATGCTGCAGTCGGAGCAGCTCGACACAACCTTGGTTCTGGCAGCCAACTCACAGGTTGCGGCAGGTCTGCTCATTCAGCGCCTCCCCATGGAAGGAGAAGGCAACTTGGCAGGGCGTTACGATTCGGTTGAACGTGAATCGGCACTGGGCAAAGATGAGGATTACAACCGAATTTCCATTTTGTCCAAGAGTTTGAAGCCCGAAGAGTTGTTGGGCCTGGATGTTGACAGCATATTGCATCGCCTCTTTTGGGAAGAGCCTTTGCTCCGATTTGAACCCTTGGCCGCTGAAACAGGGCCGCGCTTTCAGTGCCGATGCAGCAGAGAGCGTGTGGGTCGCATGATCAAAAGCTTGGGAACAGCTGAGGTGGAAAGTATTCTGGCTGAGCGGGAATCTATCGAGGTGGGCTGCGAGTTTTGCGGTCAGCAGTACCACTTTGACCCTGTTGACGCTGCCAGTTTATTCACCCAAGCAGAGGTTTCACCACCCGCGGGCCCAGCGCTGCATTGAGGGTCAAGACTTCAGCAAATCGCTGAACAATTTGTGTTCGCAATCGGCATCGCTGCACAAGTCGCAGCGCCATGCGGTCCGGCCCCGATTCAGACCAAATTGAGCGTTTTCTCGCTCCAGTTGCGTCTCTATCAGAGGCAGCGAAACCAGAAGACTTTGGAGTTCGGGGCGCAGGCTGTCTTGCAGTGCCAACAGGGCCGCATTCACTCTGGCTTGGCCTTGGCCATAAATGACCTTGAAAGGAATGCTGGCCTGAGACAAAGCTTGCCGAAGCAAACTGTCCACTGGTTCGCGCACATGTTCGCCGTCTCTTTGCAAACCATCGGCTACCCAAGCAACATCCAGCCCCATCACCAGCGTGACATCAAATTTGCTTTGGTGCTCAAGCGCAAAGTCGTAAAGTGATGGGTCTTGAAAAATAAAATCGCTGTAGACCGCGGTCAAGAGGGGTGTTGTGTCGGCAATGACCCAGCCCTCTTGGATGGAAAAAATAGCTTCCAATTGAGATGCTGCAATCTGAGCTTGCTCATGAACCTTGGGTGTTCGCCTATGGAGATGGCACCATTCCCGAAGCTTTTCTGTGACTGTGAAAACGGGGAGGCCATGTGCACTCAAGGCCTTTGACATGGCCAAGCTCAGGCTGGTTTTGCCTGTGCTCTCCGCGCCAAGCAAGGCGATCCGAACAGGTTCAGTGCGCATGTTGTTTTCGCCAGGCTCTCAAGCCCACCACGCTGAGCACTGCAAAGACAAAGTAGAGGACGGCAGTTAGCCAGAGGTGTTGCGTGACCATCAGTGCAATGGTCAGGATGTTGACGGCCAACCAGATCCACCAAGTTTCTATTTTTTTGCGACCTAACAAATATTGTCCCAACAATGCCAAGGCGGTGATCAAGGCGTCTAAACCCACCACCTTGCTGTCGGAGAATTGTTGAAGAACCACGGTGCAAAAAGACCAAGCCAGAAGTGTTGCCACTCCTGCTCGTTGCCATTCATGTCGTTGGAGTGAGCTGATCGGAAGTGGGTCAGTGGCTGTCATGTCTGTTGAGGCCTCGGTCTGAGATTGGCCTTGGAGCCATTGCTGCCAGCCCCAGGCCGCCATCACGATGAACATCACCTGCAATGCTGCTTGTCCATAAAGCGCTGTTTTCCAAAACACAAAGCCATAAAGAACAGAGCTGACAATGGCCAATAACCACCCCCAATGGATTTGGCGAATGTTGCAATAGACCATTGCCAACGACAACACGAAGCCGGCCCATTCGACCGGATCTGTCATTTTTCGATCTGCACGAAAATTTCGTTGGCTTTGACCATGCCCAGTTCATGACGGGCACGTTCTTCCACGGTGTTCAAACCTTCTTTGAGGTCGTTCACTTCAGAGTTGAGTTGGCCATTGATGCGCTTGGCTTTGGCATTCAACTCGTTTTGAACTTGAATTTTATTTTCCAACTCAATGACGGTGGGAACACTGCCTTTGCCCAGCCAAATTTGACCCTGCAAGACCAACAGCAGGGTGATCAAGATGGCTGGCAAAAGGCGGTTGTCCATGAGCATTGAGGAGAGCTGTCTGGAAATATAAGTTCAAATAATATTAGCGCAAATTGTAAAACGCGGAGCGACCAGGGTACTCGGCCACGTCGCCCAAGTCTTCTTCAATGCGCAGCAGTTGGTTGTACTTGGCCATGCGATCGCTGCGACTCATCGAGCCGGTTTTGATTTGACCTGCGTTCAAGCCCACGGCAATGTCGGCAATGGTGGAGTCTTCAGTTTCGCCAGAGCGGTGGCTGATGACAGCCGTGTAACCAGCGCGCTTGGCCATTTCAATGGCAGCAAAGGTTTCGGTGAGAGTGCCAATTTGGTTGATTTTGATGAGGATCGAATTGGCGATGCCCTTGTCGATGCCTTCTTTCAAAATCTTGGTGTTGGTCACGAACAAGTCGTCGCCCACAATTTGAACCTTTTGACCCAAACGCTCGGTAAGCAACTTCCAGCCGTCCCAGTCGCCCTCGGCCATGCCGTCTTCAATGCTGATGATGGGGTACTTGTCGACCCAAGTGGCCAGCATGTCGATCCATTGTTCGCCCGTTAAGGACAAGCCTTCACCTTCGAGTTCGTATTTGCCGTCTTTGTAAAACTCGCTGGCAGCGCAGTCGAGGCCAATGGCAATTTGTTCGCCGGCCGTGTAGCCTGCCGCACTGATGGCGTCCAAAATCATTTGAATGGCGGCTTCGTGGTTGGGCACGTTGGGGGCAAAGCCACCTTCGTCACCCACGGCAATGCTCATGCCCTTGTCGTGAATGATTTTCTTCAAAGCGTGGAACACTTCGGCGCCGTAACGCACAGCTTCACGGAAGCTAGGGGCGCCCACGGGAATGATCATGAGCTCTTGCAAGTCGAGGTTGTTGTTGGCGTGTGCGCCGCCATTGATGACGTTCATCATGGGCACGGGCAATTGGCAAGCGTGCATGCCGCCAAAATAGCGGTACAAGGGCAAACCAGATTCTTCAGCTGCAGCGCGGGCCACAGCCATGGACACGGCCAGCATGGCATTGGCGCCCAAACGGCTCTTGTTGTCTGTACCGTCCAAGTCGATGAGGGTTTTGTCGAGGAATGACTGCTCGGATGCGTCGAGGCCCAACACGGCTTCGGAAATTTCGGTGTTGATGTGCTCAACCGCTTTTAATACGCCTTTGCCCAGATAGCGGCTTGAGTCGCCATCACGCAATTCAATGGCTTCGCGGCTACCGGTAGAAGCGCCAGAAGGGACTGCGGCACGGCCCATCACGCCGGACTCCAACAACACATCGCATTCAACGGTGGGGTTGCCGCGGCTGTCTAAGATTTCGCGGCCCACAATGTCAACAATCGCACTCATTTTTGGTTCTCTCTCTGTCTAAATTAAAAATCGTGGTGTTTCAGGTACGGCTTCATGGTGCCGTGAATCATTGAAAGTTATTCTCTAAAAAGGGGTTCTTTTTGGTGACCGCGTCTAGCTCTAACAAAGTTTCTAGCAAGGCTTTCATGTGTTGCAAGGGCACAGCATTGGGACCATCCGACATGGCCTGTGCTGGGTTGGGGTGTGTCTCCATGAACAAGCCCGCAACGCCCACAGCCACCGCTGCACGCGACAACACAGGCACCATCTCGCGCATGCCGCCAGAGCTGGTGCCTTGGCCGCCGGGCAATTGAACGGAGTGGGTGGCGTCGTACACCACGGGCGCACCTGTTTCGCGCATGATGGCCAAGCTGCGCATGTCGGACACCAAATTGTTGTACCCAAAGCTGGCGCCGCGTTCGCAGGCCATGAAGTTGTCTTCTGGTAGCCCTGCCTCACGGGCAGCTGCACGCGCTTTGTCGATCACATTCTTCATATCGTGAGGGGCCAAGAACTGCCCCTTTTTGATGTTGACCGGTTTGCCCGATTGGGCCACGGCGCGGATGAAGTCGGTTTGGCGGCACAAGAAGGCAGGGGTTTGCAGGACGTCCACAATGGCGGCCACTGTGGGAATGTCGGCTTCGGTGTGCACATCGGTGAGGATGGGGACGTGTAGTTCGCGCTTGACCTTGGCCAATATTTCCAAACCTTTTTCCATACCAGGGCCGCGAAAGGTACTGCCAGAAGAACGGTTGGCTTTGTCGTAACTGCTCTTGAAGATAAAAGGAATGCCCAAGGCCGATGTGATCTCTTTCAAGGTGCCGGCCGTGTCCATTTGCAATTGCTCGGACTCAATGACGCAAGGGCCGGCAATCAAAAAGAAGCGCTGGTCTAGCCCAACATTAAATCCGCACAGTTTCATGGTGTTCCTGGTCTATTAGGTGAGGAGTCGCGATTTGTTAAGCGACAGCCTTCAGGTGTTTTGCACCTTGTTGGTGATCAATGGATGCCTTGATGAAAGCATTGAACAAGGGATGGCCATCCCAAGGCGTTGATTTGAATTCGGGGTGAAATTGCACACCGACAAACCAAGGGTGCACAGACGTTGGAAGCTCAACAATTTCTGTGAGTTGTTCGCGTTGCGTCAGGGCCGAGATAACCAAACCCGCTTTGCGCAAAGTGTCCAAATAATTGACGTTGGCTTCATAGCGATGGCGATGACGCTCGGTGACTACAGGGCCATAAATACCGTGTGCCAAACTGCCTGCTGCAACATCGGAGCTTTGAGCGCCCAAACGCATGGTACCCCCTAAATCGGATTGCGCGTCGCGCACTTGGATGGTGCCGTCGGCATCTCTCCATTCGTTGATGAGCGCAATGACAGGGAAGGGTGTTTCGGGTTCAAACTCGGTGCTGTTGGCGTCTTTCATGCCAGCCACGTGGCGAGCATATTCAATGGTGGCCACTTGCATGCCTAGGCAAATACCAAGATAAGGGACTTTGCCTTCGCGTGCAAAACGAGCTGTTTGAATTTTGCCTTCGATGCCGCGCTTGCCAAACCCACCAGGCACCAAAATGCCATCAAACTTGGCCAGTTGTGCCACTGACTCTGGCGTAATGGTTTCGGAGTCGATGTGTTCAATTTTGACGCGCACATGGTTGCGCATGCCCGCATGACGCAAGGCTTCATTGACCGATTTGTAGCTGTCTGACAGCTCCACATATTTGCCCACCATGGCAATGGAGATTTCGCCTTGGGGGTGCTCGGTTTCATAGACCAAATCGTCCCAACGCTTGAGGTTGGCGGGTGGGGTGTTGATGTGCAAGCGGTCGCAAATGAGAGCGTCTAGACCTTGCTCGTGCAAGACGCGCGGCACTTTGTAAATGGTGTCGACGTCCGGCATGGAAATCACGCCCCAGGTTTGGACGTTGGTGAACAGAGAAATTTTGTCTTTCTCGTCTTCGGGAATCATGCGATCGGCACGGCACAAGAGCGCGTCGGGCTGAATGCCAATTTCGCGCAGTTTCTGCACGGTGTGCTGAGTTGGCTTGGTCTTGAGTTCACCTGCCGCAGCAATCCATGGCACGTAGGTGAGGTGCACAAAGGCCGCATTGTTGGGCCCTAAGCGCAAGCTCAGTTGGCGCACTGCTTCTAAGAACGGCAAGGACTCGATGTCGCCCACGGTGCCGCCAATTTCCACAATAGCCACATCAACGGCCTCAGGGGTGCCAAAGCCTGCACCTCGCTTGATGAAATCCTGAATTTCATTGGTGATGTGAGGAATGACCTGAACCGTTTTGCCCAAGTAATCGCCGCGGCGCTCTTTTTCAAGCACGCTTTTGTAAATTTGGCCAGTGGTGAAGTTGTTGGCCTTCTTCATCCGGGTGTTGATGAAGCGCTCGTAGTGGCCCAAATCGAGGTCGGTTTCGGCACCGTCGTCGGTGACAAACACCTCACCATGCTGAAACGGCGACATGGTGCCGGGGTCGACGTTGATGTATGGGTCCAGCTTGATGAGGGTGACTGAGAGGCCGCGCGATTCAAGGATCGCGGCGAGCGAGGCGGAGGCAATTCCCTTACCGAGGGAAGACACCACACCACCGGTGACGAAGACGAATTTGGTCATGTCCAGGACGGGATGCTAAGCACCCGGGAGATGGAAAACGAGATTATAAAGGTCTCCCGATCTGCTACATTGCCAAACATGAACGATTTGCACGGAAAACGCATTGTTTTAGGACTCACAGGGGGCATTGCCTGTTTCAAGGCGGCCGAATTGTGCCGCTCGCTTGTCAAGGCGGGCGCCAAAGTGCAGGTGGTCATGACCGAAGCTGCTGCGCAATTCATCACCCCTGTCACCATGCAAGCGCTGTCGGGCCAGCCGGTTTACACCTCGCAGTGGGACTCGCGCGAGGGCAACAACATGGCCCACATCAATTTAAGCCGAGAAGCCGATGCTCTGTTGATAGCGCCGGCCAGTGCCGATTTCATGGCCAAACTCATTCATGGCAAGGCAGATGAGCTGCTCAGCCTCATGTGCTTGGCCAGGCCCCTTCAAACCGTGCCCCTGATTTTGGCACCCGCCATGAACCGAGAAATGTGGGCCCACCCAGCCACGCAGCGCAACGTGGCCCAACTCAAAGCAGATGGCGCTCATGTGTTGGGCGTCGGTCAAGGTGACCAAGCCTGTGGAGAAACTGGCGATGGTCGGATGCTTGAAGCCGAAGAAATTGTGGATGCGCTGGAAGCTTTTTGGACGCCTAAGTTGCTTTCAGGCCAACACGTTCTCATCACGGCGGGCCCCACTTATGAAGCCATTGATCCAGTTCGCGGCATTACCAATTTGTCCAGCGGCAAGATGGGTTTTGCCATTGCACGTGCTGCGCAGCATGCTGGCGCAGAAGTGACTTTGGTCGCTGGCCCTGTCAGCCTGCCGACCCCGCGAGATGTCAAACGCCTGAATGTGCGATCGGCCTTGCAAATGCACGAAGCGGTTCAAGCAGTTGCTGCAAATGCCACTGTTTTCATTGCCGCTGCCGCCGTTGCCGATTGGCGGCCTGCAAATTCTGCGGAACAAAAAATTAAAAAAGACGGGTCTGGTGACACGCCAGCGCTGAGCTTTGTCGAGAACCCTGATATTTTGGCTATGGTGGCTCAATCGGCGCGCGCTCAGAAGGGCGATTTATTTTGCGTTGGATTTGCTGCAGAAAGCCACGATTTACTGGCGCACAGCACCGCCAAACGAGCTCGAAAAGGTGTGCCTTTGTTGGTGGGCAACATTGGCCCCAGCACCTTTGGTCAAGACGACAATGCGCTGCTGCTGGTTGACGCGCAAGGTGCCAAAGAGTTGCCCCGTGATACCAAAATCCGACTGGCGCATCAGTTGATACAAGACATTGCCAGCCGCCTTTCCAAACATTGAGTCATGCAAAAAATGATGAACGTCGACGTCAAAATTTTAGACCCCCGAATGGCAGATCAACTGCCAACCTATGCAACGCCTGGCAGTGCTGGGCTCGATTTGCGTGCTTGTTTGGATGCGCCCTTAACGCTGGCACCCAATGCTTGGCAATTGATCTCGACGGGGCTTTCGGTTTACCTTCAAGATCCTGGCTTTGCAGCCATGTTGCTACCGCGTTCGGGCTTGGGTCACAAGCACGGCATTGTTTTGGGCAATTTGGTGGGTTTGATTGACAGCGACTATCAAGGCCCACTCATGGTGAGTTGCTGGAATCGCAGCCAAGAGGCTTTCACCATTCAACCCATGGAGCGCATTGCGCAAATGGTGATCGTACCCGTGGTGCAAGCCCGTTTCAATGTGGTGACGGAATTTGGCGCATCCAGTGAGCGAGGCCAAGGCGGCTATGGTTCAACAGGCAAAGCTTGAGAGCTTTGTGTTGACCGTACCCAAAAGCTGAATGGAAGCCTCAGTGCAATAAACCGCCGGCTGAGCCTGGGGTGTCACCAATCTCAATTTTGAAAAAACCAGTGCCGCAAGTGCCAGCTTCCTGTTCTTCGGCGGTGGCCATTCGCACGTGCTTCACTTGCAGGCTAATGCGCAGAGCGATACCCGACAGAGGATGGTTGCCGTCTAGCACCACATGATCAGGGTAAATTTCGGTAATGGTGTACAGCACGTTGCGAGGTGCATCGGGATTGCAGCCTGATGGAAGGGCTGTGCCTTCAATGGTCAGGCCTTCTTCGATGTCTTTCGGGAAAAGTGCTTTGGGTTCTAAGAAAAGTAAATTTTCGTCAAAGTCGCCAAATGCATCTTCGGGTTCAAGGTGCAAATCGACCTTTGCGCCCGCAGCGTGGCCCTGCAGCGCCTCTTCAATTTTGGGCAGTAAATCATGCCCCCCCACGAAGAAAGCCACCGGCTCGTCAAGCTCGTCTAAAACTTCGCCCAAAGTATCTTTGAGCGTCCAGGTCAGTTCGACCACACATTGAGAAGTAATATCCATCTGAGAATTGTCGCAGTTTTGAAATCGTTTTTGAATTGAATGTGATGCAAAAAAACACCCCCTTGAACTTGCTCGGCGGATTGAGCCCAGCCGAATTCATGAAGCGCCATTGGCAAAAGAAACCACTGCTCATTCGGCAAGCTATCCCAGGCATGAAGCCGCTGATTGACAGAACCAGCCTGCTTGAAATGCTTGAAAGCGAAGAGGTGGAGTCGCGCCAGATTGTTCGAAACGGCGAAAAATGGACCTTGAAAAAAGGTCCTCTGAAACGGAAAAGCTTGCCTTCTTTGAAGCGGCCAGATTGGACGGTGTTGGTTCAAGGCGTCGATTTGCACAACGATGCGGTTCATGCGCTGTTGCAGCAATTTCGCTTTGTGCCCGATGCCAGGCTTGACGATTTGATGATCAGTTTTGCCACCGATGGCGGGGGCGTCGGGCCGCACTTTGACAGTTATGACGTATTTTTGTTGCAAGCCCATGGACAGCGCAAGTGGCGAATTGGGCGGCAGAAAAAATTTGAATTACAGGAAGGCGTTCCACTCAAAATTTTGAAAGATTTCAAGCCTGAGGCTGAGTATTTGCTGAACCCCGGGGACATGTTGTATCTTCCCCCGGGCTATGCCCACGATGGCATTGCAGTGGGGGAGTGCATGACTTACTCCATCGGTTTCAAGGCACCGCGAAGCGCTCAGTTGGCGAGCGAACTTCTGATGGGCTTGTCAGAGGAAATGTCAGAAGAAAATTCAGATAGATCGGGCTCAAGTTTGGATGTGATTTATCAAGATCCCAAGCAAACAGCCGCTGTTCGAGATGCTGCTATTCCGGCTGCTTTGCAGAAATTTGCCCTCCAAGCTGTGACCAAGGCGTTGAAAAATCCCCAAATTTTGAATTGTTTGTTGGGCGAGGCATTGACCGAGCCCAAACCCAATGTATGGTTCGACCCCCCCCATCCTGATGACCTCGGCCAGTGGGCATGGCCGTGCACCGTCCACCTTGATCGGCGAACCAAAATGCTCTTTGACCCCAAACACATCTTTGTCAATGGAGAAAGCTTTCGTGCATCTGGCCGAGATGCCAAATTGCTCCAAAAGCTGGCCAATGAAAAGGCGCTGAGTGCCAAAGAGTCATCGTTTTTGAGCGCCCCTGCCGTTGAATTGATGCAGGCTTGGTGGGAGGAGGGATGGTGGCATTCAAAGCCCTGAATGTTGCCTACACATGGGTGGTCCCAAAAAAGCTATAATTCGAGGCTGAATGGCAAGAGCTCGAGTGCTTGCTGTTCTGTCAACAGGGTTTTAATGAACCTTGATGACAATTTCCCGGAAATTGTTTTTCATTCACTTTAAGGATAATAATCATGAACAAGTCCCTCGTTTTGGCTGCCGTGATCGCTGCTGCTGCTTTGGCCGCTTGCGGTAAAAAAGAAACTCCCGCACCAGCTCCAGCACCAGCTCCAGCTGCTGCACCAGCACCTGCTGCTCCCGCTGCTGATGCCAAGCCAGCTGACGCTGCTGCTCCAGCTGCTGCACCAGCACCTGCTGCTGCTCCTGCTCCTGCAGAAGCTCCTAAGAAGTAATTCTTGGCAGTCAAAGAAAAACCCCGCTGTGCGGGGTTTTTTTTCGACCTGATTTTTTGGCGTAATGTTTTCGGCCGTAATCTACAGCCGTGCTTTCTAGCCTTTAAGTCAATCAGTTCTTATTTGATTTCGTCTGCCAACAGCTTGATGATTCTTTCTGCATTGGCAGAAGTTTCTGGTATGCCGTCTGCACCCTGAACCTGTACCGTTGAGACATCGCCTTTGCTGGTCACAGCGATTCGATATTTGGCAAGCGTTGGAATGACCTTGTCGCTGGTGAAAAGCTTGGCAAAGAAACCAGGCTCTTTGCCTGAGGTGCCCGGTGGTGCATAGCGCACAAAGAACACGCCTTGTGCACGATCGCGGTCTTCCACCGTGAAACCAGTACGGTCAATGGCGACACCAACTCTGCGCCATGCGCGATCAAAACCATCTCTGATTTCAATGGCAGGCAAGTTGTTTAACTTGGTGACTTTGACATCACTTGGCATGCTTGTGCTTGTGCTAGTGCTTGGCGCAGAGGCGCTGCCACTTGTGGTTGCTTTGTTCGCAGGCGAGCCAGCTGTTTGGTTCTGACCACCCAGGCGCAACATCAGCCTGCGCAGGAATTCAATTTCCAGTTCGGGGTCTGCGGCGCGTGGCGTCCAAGCTGTGTTTTCTTTGGCATTGGTGGTGTAAATTTCAGCCATACCTCTGTGTGTAATGGTAATTTCTAGGCCGTTGGCTGTTCTCTCAACACGCGTTCTAAAGCGATCGCGTTCACCCGTAGAGTAGATAGAGTCAAAAACTTTGCCCAAGGTCCTGCGAATAAAGTCTTGTGGCAGTTTGGCGCGATTTTCTGCCCAGTCTGTTTCCATGATGCCCAGTTCTGGTTGATCAAGCGTTAGAACAAAGCCATTGTCTTTCCAGAACTCACGCAGGGGTTCCCAGACAGAATCGGCGTTTCTCTGAACGATTAAAAAACGTTGAGAACCAGATCGTTCTATGCGCGCACTGCCTGCTTGATTGGTGGCGGTTCCTGAATCGTTGGCGGATCGGCCCGTAGAGCCTGAAGCAGCTGCCATGCCAGAGGCGCTGTTTGAAGCAGATACTTGATATCGAGAATCGCGTTTTAACTGCGTCAGGTCGGGCGGGACTTCAAGCGTTTTGGCTTGAGTGGCACCTTTATAGTCAATTTTGCCTTCTTGGAGTGCTGAGCAACCTGACAAAAAACAGATGATCGTGGCAACACAAGCCAAGGGAGTCAATTGACGAACAGAAGTGGCAAATCGATTCACTGGGTTGTCCTTAAATAAGTCCGCTGGCACGCAAAGCAGCTTCCACCACGGGATGCTGAGATTTTGAAAGATCGGTCATTGGCAAACGCAATGTACCACCGCACAAGCCCATGCGAGCCATGGCCCACTTGACTGGAATGGGATTGGCTTCGACAAATAAGTTTTTGTGAATGGGCATGAGTTGAAATTGAATTTCCATGGCCTTCTTCACATTGCCAGCCATGGCGGCCATGCAAAGTTCGTGCATCAAACGAGGTGCAATGTTGGCAGAGACGCTGATATTGCCCTTGCCACCACACAACATGAGGGCCACAGCGGTGGGGTCGTCGCCTGAGTAAACGGAAAATTCTTTGGGCAAGTCGCGAATGAGCCACTGTGCACGTTCAATGTTTCCTGTGGCCTCTTTGATGCCCACAATGCCCGGAACCTGTGAAAGTCTGAGGACAGTTTCATGCTGCATATCGGCCACAGTACGGCCCGGCACGTTGTACAAAATGATGGGCAATTGGGGCACCGCTTCTGCGATGGCCTTGAAATGCTGGTAAATGCCTTCTTGGGTTGGCTTGTTGTAATAGGGAACGACTTGCAACTGACAATCGGCACCCACGCTTTGGGCAAATTGAGCCAGCTCGATGGCTTCGGCTGTGGAGTTGGCGCCGCAACCCGCCATGATGGGTACACGCCCTTTGGCTTGTTCTACCGACACGCGAATGATTTCTCGGTGCTCTTCGACGTTGACAGTGGGTGACTCACCCGTGGTACCCACGACACCAATGCAGTCGGTGCCTTCGGCAATGTGCCAATCGATCAATTTTCGAAGGCTGACGTAATCGACGGAACCGTCCTCCAGCATGGGGGTGACCAAAGCGGGGATGCTGCCTGTAATGGGTTGAAATGGTTTCGTCATGGCGAGTGATTAGAGCGACAAATTAGCATTCTAACGACTGCTAAGGCAAAACTGACCGTCCAGATTGGCGACTTGCCGAACCGCCACCATTCTTTGGATGTATTTGGCGGGTTGTTCACAATAACCGTCTTCATAAGCAATCACGCGAAGTGGTGCAAATGCTCGGAGCAACTCTCCCGGCTGCAGCAAGAAGTCTGGCCGAGAAGGTTTGCCAATTTTTTCGTGTCCCATTGCAAATGTCTCGTATATCAGTAGCCCCTCTGGCGCCAGACTGGCCAGAATTTGAGGCATCAATGGACGCCACAGGTAATTGGTGACCACCACCACATCAAAAGTTTGACCGCTCAGAGGCCAAGGTCCTCCTTCAATGTCTGCTGCCAAGACGCGCCCATGAGCGGCCGCTTCGGCCAGTGCTTCTGCTGAACGGTCAACACCCGTGCAATGGTGGCCTTGCGACTTGAAATACTGCATGTGCCTGCCAGCGCCGCAGGCCAGGTCCAAGACCTGACTTTGAGGTTTGGCCAAATGAGACCATTTTTGAACCCAATAGGAAGGGGCTTCTGTGCCATGCATCTTTGCAAACTCCTGATGAAACCAGTTGGCTTGAAAGCCAGATGGCCTGAATGATGCACGATGGCGGCCTGTTTTGGCTTGGCGACTGGGCTGTAAATTTATCCAGTACTTTGCCCGATTTCACACTACAATCTTCGCCCATGGCTACTACAACCTCAGCAAAATCATCTCCCGAATATGGCGAGGGCTCCATTCGAGTCCTCAAAGGCCTAGAGCCCGTCAAACAGCGGCCGGGCATGTACACCCGAACCGACAACCCCTTGCACGTCATCCAAGAGGTACTTGATAACGCGGCCGATGAAGCTTTGGCAGGCCACGGTAAAAAAATCAAAGTGGTTTTGCACGTCGATGGTTCGGTCAGCATCGAAGACGACGGCCGCGGCATCCCATTTGGCTTGCATCCTGAAGAAAAAGCACCTGTCATCGAACTGGTTTTCACACGATTGCATGCGGGTGGCAAGTTCGACAAAGGAAAGGGAGGGGCCTACAGCTTTTCTGGTGGTTTGCATGGTGTCGGTGTGAGCGTGACCAATGCTTTGGCAAAACGTTTAGAAGCCACCAGTTACCGTGAGGGTCAAGTGGCTTCTTTGACATTCTCCGGTGGTGATGTCATTGAGCAGCTTGTCACGCGCAAAGCGAGTGATGGCGACCGCAAACAGGGGACCACGGTGCGTGTTTGGCCTGATGCCAAATACTTTGAATCCAGTGCGCTGCCAATGAGCGAGCTCACCCATTTGCTTCGCAGCAAGGCGGTACTCATGCCCGGAGTGACGGTCACTTTGTTGAATGAAAAAACCAAGGAAACCCAAACCTGGCATTACAAGGCTGGACTTCGCGATTACCTCATGCAAAC
>JAJTGB010000126.1 GCA_021298995.1 Comamonadaceae bacterium
GCCCATTGGTGTGCAAACCATTTGCCAGTTCTGCCCATGCCGCATTGAACTTCGTCAATCATCATGAGCCAATCTTTTTCATCGCACAGTGCGCGAACATCGCGCAAGTAATCCATGTGCATGGGGTTCACACCCCCTTCACCTTGAATGGTTTCAAAGAACACGGCAACCACATTGGGATTGTTTTCAGTTGCCTTTTTCAAGGCCGTAATGTCATTGACTGGCACGCGCAAGAAGCCCTCAACCAAGGGCCCAAAACCCTTTTGTATTTTGGTGTTGCCGGTGGCGCTCAAGGTGGCGATGCTGCGCCCGTGAAAGGCTTTTTCATAAACCACGATGACGGGCTTGTCGATGCCTTTGTCGTGACCAAACTTCCGTGCCAATTTGATGGCAGCCTCGTTCGCTTCGAGGCCCGTGCAGCAAAAAAACACATTGGTCATGCCCGACAACTCAACCAATTTGGCCGCCAGCTTTTCTTGGTTGGGGACGTGGTAATAGTTGCAGCTGTGAATAATTTTGCTCAGTTGGTCTTGCAGCGCGGGCACCAATTCAGGGTGGTTGTGGCCTAAGGTGTTCACAGCAATGCCACCCAATGCGTCCAAATACACTTTGCCATTGACATCCCACACTCGGCAACCCTGACCATGGCTCATGGCGATCGGCAAGCGGCCATAGGTGTTCATGGTGTGTGGCGAAGTGGCTTCAATGAAAGCGGACATGCTGAGAACTCCTCTGAAAAGAAATCGGCCCAACGAAGAGGGCCGCTGAGATGCGATTTTAGAGCCAGAATTTGAGTGGCAAGTCTTATATAAGATACAATTCTTTTGCAATGCAGCATTGAGGCGATCCCTGATGCTTGCCCACGAATTCTCCCAACCTCTGATCGATGGTTTCAAACAACGCCAAAGAAGTTCTGATTCAAGGTATCACCTTGGACGGCCGCACTTTCCGCCCTAGCGATTGGGCTGAAAGATTGGCGGGTGTCATGGGACAATTTCGGCCAGGCGGCGCCACACCAGGCAGTCACCTCAGCTATTCGCCTTGGTGCATTCCGCAAACACTGGGCAGCATCAAATGTGTGGTGGTCCATACAGACCTGCGTGAATACGAACCCATGGCTTGGGATTTCTTGATGAATTTCGCCAAGGACAACCACCTGCAGGTGTCTGAGGCTTGCTTGCTGCCCGACGCTCCTAAATAGATCTTGCGTTTATTAGACGCCCACAAAAAAGCCGTCAGAAGACGGCTTTTTGCTTTTCTTTGCTGACAGCGCACCCGTTTCAAACGGCGGCAACCCTGTTGGGTGCCGGGCTGATGATCAATTTGATCAGGCGAGAGCCAAGGCTTTCACCTTGGTTGACAAGCGGCTCTTATCGCGAGCTGCTTTGTTTTTGTGGAAGATGCCTTTGTCGGCAACGGTGTCCACAACCGCTTGCATTTTGGCAAACAGTTCGGTTGCTTTGGTTTTGTCACCAGCCAGAACAGCTTTTTCAACGTTCTTCACGGCGGTGCGGTATTTGGAGCGCAGTGATGTATTGGCTGCGTTCAGTTTCACGTCTTGACGTGCGCGTTTCCGGCCTGATGCCAGGCGGGGGTTCTTTTTCTTGGGTTTTCCAGAAGCCATTATGTTTATCCTAGTTGTCTGAGGATGTTGTCAGCAAAGCCTGCTATTGTATCAGCCAAACTGCAGCTTGGTCGAGGGGTATGTCAACTGGGCATTTCAGTCGCTACACTCTCTTTGTGAGCCTCCTTAAATCTGCATCCACCGTCTCTCTTTGGACTCTGGCTTCCCGCATCACGGGATTGGTCAGAGAACTGCTTATTGCCGCTTCTTTTGGCGCAAGTGCTCTCACAGATGCCTTTAATGTAGCCTTTCGTATTCCAAATCTGTTCAGGCGTCTCTTTGCTGAGGGGGCCTTCAGCCAAGCCTTTGTCCCTGTTCTGGCCGCAAGCAAAGCGCAAAATGGCGAGGAAGCCACGCGGCAGGCTGTGAACCACGTGGCAACGCTCTTGGCTTGGTCGCTCTTGGTGCTGAGTTTGTTGGGTGTCTTGGCTGCGCCATTTTTGGTATGGGCGATGGCCAGTGGACTGAAGCAGCAGGCTGAATCTTATGAAGCGGCCGTTCAAATGACGCGCTGGATGTTCCCCTACATTGGTTTCATGTCGATGGTGGCTTTGTCTGCCGGCATCTTGAACACTTGGAAAAAATTTGCGGTTCCAGCCGCTACCCCGGTCTTGTTGAACATGGCCATGATTGGTGCAGCATGGTTTTTAGCGCCTTGGTTGAAGTCACAGGGTATTCAGCCTATCTACGCCTTGCCTGCGGGCGTGATGCTTGGGGGCTTTCTGCAATTGGCCATTCAAATTCCAGCTTTGAAAAAAATAGGTTTGCTGCCCCGCATTGGGCTGAGCTTAACGGCCATTCGGCAAGCCGCATCCGATCCAGCTTCGCGTCAAATTGCAACCTTGATGCTGCCCGCATTGCTGGGCGTGGGCGTGGCTCAAATTTCTTTGTTAATCAACACCCAAATTGCATCGCATTTAGCGCCCGGCAGTGTCAGTTGGTTAACTTATGCCGATCGCTTGATGGAATTTCCAACTGCTATTTTGGGTGTTGCCTTGGGTGCTGTGTTGATGCCGCAGTTGGCGGCCGCAAAAGCCAATGGCAACCAACTTGAATATGCGGCCATGCTCGATTGGGGCTTGCGCTTGGTGGTGTTGCTGGCACTGCCTTGCGCAGCAGCGTTGCTGATTTTCGCGCAGCCCTTGGTGTCGGTGCTGTATCACTATGGCGCATTCACAGATCGGGATGTTCAGCAAACCACGCTGGCGCTGAGTGGTTATGGCGTCGGCTTGTTGGGATTGGTGGCCATCAAAGTGTTGGCGCCTGGTTACTATGCCAGTCAGGATATCAAAACGCCGGTGAAAATTGCTGTGGTTGTGTTGTGTTTCACGCAGGTGATGAATGTGGTTTTGGTGCCTCAATTGGCTCATGCAGGCTTGGCTTTGTCGATTGGTCTTGGCGCTTTGCTGAACGCACTTTGGTTGTTGCTGGGCTTGTTGCGCAAAGGAAGTTACAAGCCTTCGCCAGGCTGGTTGGTCTTTGCGGCTCGGGTGCTTTTGGCCACTTTGCTTTTGGCGCTGTTTCTAGCTTGGGTAGCTGTATCCTTTGATTGGTTGGCCATGCGCCAACAAGCATGGTCTAGGCTGGGCACCATGGGCTTGGTGTTGATCTGCTCTGCTTTGTTGTACTTTGGTTGTTTGCGCTTGAGTGGTTTGCGCTTGCAATCTTTTGTCCGCCGCTAATGGGGGAGAGACACATGAACCTCCAACCAACGCCAGTCACGCCCCTGAGTTATTTTCAAAGTCTGGTGAAGACAGATACAGATTTTCCTTTGCTAGAGGCGGCCGCTTCGATTGCGCAAGATGAGGAGCCTTCCATCGACACTCAGGATGTGTTGGCCACGTGTGATGCGCTGTTGGTTCGTTTAAGGCGGCGCATCAAGTCGGACGCTGATCCTTTGAAGACGCTGTCTGTGTTGAACCAATTTTTCTACACGGAGCTGGGATTTCAGGGCAATGCCAACAATTTTTACGCGCCAGAAAACAGTTACTTGAGCGAAGTATTGAGATCGCGAAGAGGCATCCCGATCTCCCTGGCCGTTATCTGGCTTGAACTTGCCCAATCGCTTGGCTTGCAGGCTTCTGGTGTTTCCTTTCCCGGCCATTTTTTGGTGAAGGTGACATTGCCAGAGGGCTTGGTTGTTCTTGATCCCCTGACGGGAGATTCTTTGGGTTTGGACAATTTGGCAGAGCGATTGGCCCCATTTCGTCCCCACATGGGTGAGACGGGTGATATGGACACGCCCTTGGGGCTTTTCTTGCAGCCCGCCTTGCCGCGCGACATCGTGAGCAGAATGCTCAGAAATCTCAAGGAAATTTACAGCAGTCAAGCCGATTGGCCTCGGCTGGTTTTGGTTTTGGATCGCTTGATTGTCTTGAACCCGGATGCACTTTTTGAGATCCGCGATCGCGGATTGGCGCTGATTGAGTTAGGTCAAAAAGAGCGCGCTCTGCAAGACTTGACGCGCTATATTGATGAAGTACCCAATGCAGCCGATACATTGGATGTGAAACATCGCTTGGCCTCGCTTCAACCAGAGTGAGCGAGTTGAGAGGGATGACGCTTACTTCACCACCACTTGGTGGCCATCGCCTTGAGCGGCAATGACGCCAATTTGGTAAACCTTTTCACCTGACTGGCGCAAGGTTTCTGCACAGGCTTGTGCATGGTTTTGATCAATGACGACCACCATGCCGATGCCATTGTTGAAGGTGCGATTCATTTCGATGTCATCGATGCTGGCTGTTTTTTGAAGCCATGCGAACAACTCAGATTGGGGCCAGCTGCCTTTTTGCAGATGTGCGGCCATGCCTTCAGGTAAGACCCGGGGAATGTTCTCAAGCAAACCACCGCCTGTGATGTGAGCCAAGGCTTTGATGGGGTGAATAGACAAGGCATGAAGCACCGGCTTCACGTACAGCCTGGTGGGGGCCATGATGGCTTGCTTGAACGGTTGGCCATCCAAGGTGAGCGGCAATTGGTGGGCCGCACGTTCGATGCATTTGCGAACCAAGCTGAAACCATTGGAATGGACACCATGCGAGCCAAGTCCCAACACAACATCGCCAGCTTGGACATCCTTGCCCGTCAAAATTTTGGATTTTTCAACAGCGCCAACTGCAAATCCAGCCAAGTCATATTCGCCAGCGGGGTACATGCCCGGCATTTCAGCGGTTTCGCCGCCGATCAGGGCGCAGCCGGACATTTCACAGCCATTGGCAATGCCGCCTACAACGGCTGCCGCCGTATCGACATCCAGCTTTCCGCAGGCAAAATAATCTAGGAAGAACAAAGGCTCCGCACCTTGCACCAAAACATCATTGACACTCATGGCCACCAGATCAATGCCAACGGTGTCGTGCATATTCCACTCAAATGCCAACTTCAACTTGGTGCCCACGCCATCGGTGCCAGACACCAGAACGGGCTCCTTGTAGCGTTTGGGGACTTCAAATAGAGCGCCAAAACCGCCAATTCCAGCCAAGACCCCCTCACGCATGGTCTTTTTCGCCAAAGGCTTGATGCGTTCGACCAAAGCATCGCCGGCAACGATGTCGACGCCAGCGTCTTTGTAGGAGAGGGGGGTTGAGCTCATGTGAAAAAAAGGAAAATGGTGGTAATTGAGGCAGGCGGGACTAAAATCAAGTCTTATTTTAAGGTCTGCACGTGAATTGCTGACCAAAGCCTGAACCTTCTTTCAATTTACTTTTGTATCCGCCCCTCGCAATGTCTTTCAATCTCAATTCAAAACGACTTGCTCTGTGGCTAGCAGCTGCAATTGTTTTGGTAATGATTTTGTGGGCTCTGGGGCCTGTGCTGGTGCCCTTTGTGCTTGCCGCTGTTCTTGCCTATGCCCTGCATCCCTTGGTACTGTATTTGCAAAGGCTTAATCCTTCTTTGCTTCCCCGAGTGGCCTGCGTACTTTTGGTTGAGGTGATCGCTTTGCTGGCTGTGTTGGGCATCATCTTGTTGTTGATTCCCATTTTGACTCATGAGATTCCCTTGCTTCAAAAACAGTTGCCAGCATTGCTTGATCGATTGGCTGTCAATGCCAATCCTTGGCTGGCAAAGTACGGTATTGAGTTAACGCTTGACCTGGCAAGCCTCAAGGAACAACAATTGGCAACATGATATTGATCCCCGTGGTTCTTTTCTACTTGCTGAACGAGTGGGATCGATTGGTGTTGCAGGTCGTTCAATGGGTGCCCCCACAATGGCGCACCGCCTACGACAGCTTCATGAGTGAATGCGATGCCGTATTGGGGCAGTACTTGCGAGGACAGCTGTTGGTAATGTTGGCCTTGTCGTTCTTCTATGCTGCAGGACTGATGGCCTTTGGACTCGATTTGGCCATTCCTATCGGTGTGTTCACTGGCTTGGCTGTCTTTGTGCCTTATCTTGGATTTGGTTTGGGTTTGATATTGGCATTGTTGGCAGGCATTTTGCAATTTGCCTCATTTCATGCCTTGTTGATGGTGGCCGTTGTATTTGGTCTGGGGCAATTGCTTGAAAGCTTTTGGTTGACACCCAAGTGGGTGGGTGAGCGCATTGGTTTGCACCCCTTGGCCGTCATTTTTGCTTTGTTGGCTTTCGGTCAAATTTTTGGCTTTGTGGGCGTGCTGGTGGCATTGCCAGCCAGCGCAGTTATTTTGGTTGCTCTGCGCAGAGCCCGAGAACAATATTTTGAAAGCCAAATATACCGAGGCCCAAGCCCATGAAGCAAATGGCACTCGATATTGGTTTGCACACAACACCCACATTGGACAGTTTCTTTGCCGGACCCAATTCAGCGGCACTTCAGCACCTGAGGTTGTGGACCACCAGCCAAATGCCAAGCCCAGTTCCAACTTACCTTTGGGGTGAGAGTGGCTCTGGGAAGTCACACTTGCTTCGAGCCGCTCAAACCGAGTTGTCCAGCTCTGGCGTGTCTGTGGGTTGGCTCGATGCCGATCAAAATGAGCGTGTGAATTTTGATGAGTCGTGGACGGCTGTTTTGATGGACGATGTTCATTTGTACAACTTAGAGCAACAACAGCTTGCGTTCAATTGGTTCGTCAATGCACTCACCCCTAAATCTGGCTCGCCCAGGTGGGTGCTTGCGGCGGGCATGCTGCCACCTGCAGACTTGAAGTTGCGTGATGACCTGCGATCTAGATTGGGCTGGGGCCATGTCTACGGCCTTCAGGTTTTGAGTGATACCGAGCGGCGCGCGGTGTTGCGATCAGAGGCAGACGCCAGAGGTCTCTTTTTAAGTGACGAAGTGATGAGTTACATGCTCAGTCGCTTTTCTCGCGACCTCAGCAGTTTGATGATTTTGCTAGACCACCTCGATCAATTTGCCTTGCAAACAAAAAGAGCCATCACCATTCCCCTTATCAAGTCTATGTTGGAGAGCACATGAACTTGGCCCTCTTTGATCTAGACAACACCTTGTTGCCAATCGATTCAGACTATGCTTGGGGTGAGTTTACAAACCGCTTGGGTTGGACGGACCCCATCGCGTTCAAAGCAAAAAACGATCAGTTTTATGCAGATTACCAAGCGGGCGTTTTGGACATTCACGACTACGTTCGATTTGCCACGCAGGCTGTCAAGGCAAGGGGCGCAGATGCTGGCGCCAAAGCGCATGCGCAGTTTATGCAGGAAGTGATTCTGCCGCATCTCAAACCACAGGCCCTTGAGTTGGTCAGGCAACACCAAGCAGCTGGCGATCACGTCATGATTGTGACGGCCACCAATGAGTTTGTGACGCGTCCGATTGCCCAGGCTTTTGGTGTTCAAGAGTTGATTGCGGTGGAATTGGCAAGAGACTCACGCGGCTGGATCACGGGTGAAATTTTAGGTACGCCATCTTTCAAAGAGGGCAAGGTACACAGAATTTCAGAATGGTTAAGCGCACATCAAAAAACTTGGCAGGACGTCCAAATTACTTTCTATTCGGATTCCATCAATGATTTGCCCTTGCTCGAGCGAGCTCAAATTCCTGTGGCAGTGAATCCAGATGCGCGTTTGCGTCAACTTGCGACCGATCGGGGTTGGCGCATACTTCAACTCTTCTCATGATCAAAAAATTCATACAAAAAATACTGGGTAAACCCAGTAGCTCGCATGCTGCAACAGACTTTGGCAAGCGAGTTGAAATTCCAGCTTCCGTTCATGGCATCGATCCAAGCTTGGTTGACGACCGCGCATTGAATGTGGTTCGAACGTTGCAAGACGCTGGTTATGAGGCCTATGTGGTGGGCGGCGCGGTTCGCGATTTGCTGCTGGGTTTGCGTCCCAAAGATTTCGATGTGGCAACAGATGCCACACCCGAGGAAGTCAAGGCCTTATTCAGAAGAGCGTTCATCATTGGTCGCCGTTTTCGAATCGTGCATGTGGTGTACGGCAGAGGCCGTGAGCATGAGGTCATTGAAGTCTCTACCTTTCGAGCCCATTTGGACAATCGCGCAGCAGAGCAAGTCAAAGGCAATGAGCGCACGAGCAAATCAGAGCTGGCTGGTATGAAGCACGCGGTTGATTCAAGTGGCAGGGTGTTGCGGGACAATGTTTGGGGTCCCCAAGACGAAGATGCAACCCGTCGCGACTTTACAGTCAACGCCATGTACTACGACCCTGAGTCGCAGTACCTGGTGGACTACCACGGGGGTATGAAAGATGCCACCCAAAAAATCTTGCGAATGATTGGTGACCCTGTGGCGCGATATCGCGAAGACCCAGTTCGCATCATTCGAGCTGTCCGCTTTGCTGCTAAGTTAAGCCCCTTAGGCTTCAAGCTTGAAAACAAAACAGCCAAGCCCTTGGCTACCATGTTGGGGTTATTGGCCGATGTGCCGCAAAGCCGCTTGTTTGACGAAATGCTCAAGTTGTTGCAAACCGGTCATGCGTTGGCGTCTATTGAGCAGCTCCAGAAATTAGGCTTGCACAAAGGCATTTATCCTCTGCTTGACGTTGTTGTGGAGCGAGCTGACACAGCTTTTGTGAAAGCAGCATTGGTGGATACCGATCGCCGGGTCGGAGAAGGCAAGCCAGTGGCGCCCAGTTTCTTATTGGCCTGTGTGTTGTGGGCTGATGTGAAGTTGGGTTGGGATCAGCGTTTGGCCAAGCGCACACCTCCATTTCCTGCCTTGCAAGAGGCCATTGATGAGGTTTTTGATGCCCGGATCGGTGATGTATCGGGCCGCGGCAAGCTGGCCGCTGACATGCGCGAAATTTGGATGATGCAACCTCGTTTTGACAAGCGAATTGGCAGTACGCCCTTCAGCTTGGTAGAGCAAGCGCGATTTAGAGCGGGCTTTGATTTCTTAAGGTTGCGCGCAGAAGTTTCTGAAGTGGAAGTGAGCTTGGCCGACTGGTGGCAAGAATTCAGCATGGCCGACGATGCCGCCAGAGAAGACCTCATACAACTGGTTAAAGCTGAAAAATCACCTGCGGCTTCAGGCAGCACCACAAAAAGTCGACGAGCACCTAGAAGGCGCAAGCCATCTGGCCAATCTGCCGATGGTGAAGCGTGACCTGATCGATGCCTATGTTGGCTTAGGCGCCAATCTGGGTGATTCACAGCGTCAGCTTGAGTCGGCTGTGGTGTCCTTGACGCATTTGCCCAATACCTCGCTTGTGGCGCGTTCTTCATTCTATCGGTCAGCCCCATTTGAAGCCGATGGTCCTGATTATGTGAATGCTGTGGCTCACATCCAAACACGTTTGAACGCCTGTGAATTATTGGCAGCTTTTCAAAATATAGAAAACTTGTCAGGGCGTGTTCGCCCTTACCCCAACGCCCCTCGCACTTTGGACATTGACTTGTTGCTCTACGGCGCTGGCACCATTCAAAGTAAGGTGCTTCAAGTGCCTCACCCTAGAATGGGAGAAAGAGCATTTGTCTTAATGCCTCTGCGCGAAATTGCGCCACACTTGGTGAGCGCATCTGAAATAAGCAAAGTGTCAGACCAAGCCATTTGGCCACTTTAAGTTGGCTTCAAGGTTTTGTTTTTTCTGTGCCTTGGCTGATGGCTTTGGCTTGCTCTATTTGGCTTTCAAAATAGCGTTGAAAACTGAACACAATGCTGGCCATGAGCACCGTGGTGCCCAACAACAGTGAGCTTGCTACGCCAAAAATAGTGAGCCAATTGGTTTGGCCAGACGGGTTTGCTGGTTCACTTTCGGGATTGAATTTGGCATTCCATTTTTCTGTTGCCATCAGCCCATAGATGATGGCGTTGAGCGCGCATCCAGCAATGGTAAAACCAAGCAGGGGAATGAGTAGCCAGCTGAGGACATCGTCTTGACCTAACTCGAATGCCCGTTGAATGCCATGCCAGCCCAGGAGGGTGGGTATGGGAAGCAGCCACCCCAAAACATCGGTGAATCCCTTAAGGTAAAACCTGTGAAGCCCCAAGGGCCCACCAAAGAACGTGAGCCAAACCGCAAATGTTTTGTTTTTCATAGACCGGATTATTCAGGAGAACGGCTTTGTCCGTGGCCCAAAGCCTTTTCCATCATCACGATGTCTAGCCATCGATCGAATTTCCAACCGCATCCCGACACAATGCCGACGTGTTCAAAGCCAACCGACTTGTGAACACCAATCGATCCTGCATTGCCAGAGTCGCCAATGACCGCGATCAGTTTGCGAATGCCCGCTTTTTCTGCAGCTTGGCACAATTCGGCCAGAAGCATGCGACCCCAGCCCTTGCCGGCCGTCTGTGCCGACAAATAAATAGAGTCTTCAGCTGAAAACCGGTAGGCTGGGCGAGGTTTAAACCAGTTGCAGTAGGCAAACCCCACCACTTCACCGTTTTCTTCCATGCTCAGGTAGGGGAGGCCCTTGCTCAAGACATCTTCTCTCCGGGCCGTCATTTCCTCTAGGCTGGGAGGGGCGATCTCGAAAGTGCCTGTGCCGTGAAGGACGTGGTGCTGGTAAATGGCCGTGATTGTGGGCATGTCTGAGGCTTGGCTAGGTCGAATGATTGGCATTCTTAAACTCCGGGTTATAATCAGCGGCTTTTCAGTGTGTCACTGGCCGGGTGGCCAGTTGCGTGTCTCAAACGCTGGAAGAATTTGTGGGATGGCAATTTTTGCTTTCTCGACACCACCCTAGGATAAATCATGGTTGTCATTCGTCTTTCTCGTGGCGGTTCTAAAGCCCGTCCATTTTTCAACATTGTTGTGGCCGACAAGCGCAACCGCCGCGATGGGCGCTTCATTGAGCGCATTGGTTTTTACAACCCAATCGCCAAGGGTACCGAAGAAGGCTTGCGCGTTGTGCAAGATCGTTTGACTTACTGGACCGGCGTTGGCGCACAAGTGTCACCCACCGTTCAGCGTTTGGTCAAACAAGCTGCCGCCAAAGCTGCCTAATCGGGTTTTGGCCAAACAATCGGATTTTGGCTAATCCAAAGGCTTCGCAGTGCTGCCCCATTTAGAGTTTGCCGACATGCCGGCAGACGCCATCGAAGTAGGGCGCATTGCAGATGCTTGGGGTATCAAAGGCTGGTTCAAAGTTTTGCCCCACAGCGCCTCGCCCGAGGCGCTTTTTTCTTCTAAGCGATGGTATTTGCTGCCCTCCGACCGCCATGTTGGCGGCAACAAATCACCCAGCCAAAAGACAGCAGTCGCCCTTACAGCTGGCGCTGAAAAACCTGTATTGCTCAAAATCAAAGAAGCCAAAGACCATGCCGATACGGTGGTGGCCTGTTCATTGGATGTGGCGGACCGAAATCAAGCAGAGGCTCTCAAGGGTGCGCGTATTTTTGTTCCGCGCTCTAGCTTTCCGACGGCAGGCAC
>JAJTGB010000012.1 GCA_021298995.1 Comamonadaceae bacterium
CAAAGCAGCCCAAGTTTTGGAAGCAGCAGGTTGGAGAAGAGGCTCTGATGGCATTCGCGAAAAGGGCGGTCGGAAACTGAAGTTGGTGTTCCAAACCTCCATCAATGGTCCTCGTCAAAAAACACAGCAAATTATCAAACAAGCCGCTCAAAAGGCCGGCATTGATATGGAGTTGAAGTCGGTACCCGCGTCAGTGTATTTCTCATCGGATCCAGCCAATCCCGACACTTACACCAAGTTCTTTGCCGACATTCAGATGTTCACCACGACCATGCCACAGCCTGATCCCGAAGTGTTCATGAACCAGTATTTGAGCTCACAATTTGCGACCAAGGCCAACAAGTGGTTGGGTCGCAATTCAACTCGCTACAACAATCCTGAATACGACAAAGTGTATTTGGCGGCCCAATCTGAAATGGACCCCGTCAAGCGCGCAGCCATGTTCATCAGAATGAACGACATGCCTGTCAATGACATTGCCATCATTCCTTTGGTCTATCGCCCCAGAACAGCCGGTATCGTCAAAAACTTGGTTGCCCCTCTGTCAGGTTGGGACAACGACTTGTGGCTATTGAAAGACTGGTACAAAACCACTTAATTGAGACGCTATGTTTCGTTATATTTTGCGGCGATTGATGATCGCCGTTCCCAGTTTGCTGGGTATCAGTTTGGTGCTGTTCACGGTTTTGGCTATGGCGCCAGGCGATCCATTTTCGGAGTTGGTCTCCAACCCCAACATCCCTCCCGAAGTGGCTTTGGCCTTGCGCCAGAAGTTTGGCCTAGATGACCCCCTCATGGTTCGCTATTGGAACTGGCTCACAGCCATGCTCCAGGGCGATTGGGGTTATTCTTTCATCAGCCGGATCAATGTCGAAACACTCATCATGCAGCGCATTCCCGTCACCTTGCTGGTCATTGGCTCTTCACAGTTGCTGGCTTTGTGCATTGCCATTCCGGTAGGCGTTTATGCTGCCACCCGTCCGTATTCCATCTTTGATCAAATTGCCAGTACCTTGGCTTTCATTGGTTTTTCACTGCCAACGTTTTTCACGGGTATTTTGCTCATACTGTTTTTCAGTATTCATTTAGATTGGTTGCCTTTTGTCTATCGAGCAGACATTCCCGAAACGGGATGGCGCTTTTTTTGGGAACACTTCAAGCAAATGATCATGCCTGTGATGGTTTTGGGCATGTTCCAAGCAGGTGCTTGGACCCGATATGTGAGGTCCGCTGTATTGGACGTCATTCGTTTGGATTACGTCACCACAGCCCGCTCAAAAGGCTTGTCAGAAAAAGTGGTCATCACAAAGCATGTACTCCGCAACGCCTTGATTCCCGTGGTCACTTTGGTGGCGCTGCAAATGCCCGCCATCTTTGGTGGCGCCATTGTCACGGAGCAAATTTTCCGAGTGCCTGGCATTGGCTCTCTCATCATCAGTTCCATGCTGGCCAACGACACGCCCGTTGTCATGGCCGTCACCTTTGTGTTTTCCACGTTGGTGATCGCGTGCAATCTTTTGGCAGATATTTTGTATGGCTGGCTCGACCCTCGCATCTCCTACAACTGAAGGCAAGTTGCCTGCGGTTGCTTCATCTGGTTTCATTGTTCTGGCGGTTCTGTTGGGCCCCTGGGTATGGCGTGTGCCTATCAATGAAATTGACTTCAATGCGCGGATGCAGGGGCCATCATGGGCCCATCCTCTGGGTACCGACGATCTAGGCCAAGATTTGCTGGCTCGCATGCTTTACGGCGGGCGCATTTCGCTGGCTGTTGGCTTGGCCGCCATGCTCATTGCCATCAGTGTGGGGGTTGTGGTGGGAGCCGTTGCAGGCATGTCCAAGGGACCCGTTGACGCATTTCTCATGTGGATCACAGACCTTTTCTTGTCCTTGCCCCAATTGCCACTGTTGTTGTTGATTTTTTACCTGTTCAACGACACGCTCAAAAAAATGATCGGTCCAGAGGCTGGCGTGTTCGTTTTGGTGGTGGCTGTGATTGGGGGCTTGCGTTGGATGCCCGTGGCTCGCTTGGTTCGTGCTCAGTTTTTAACGCTTCGTGAAAAAGAATTTGTGGAAGCTGCACGCGCGCTAGGCGCAAGTCCTTGGCGCCAAGTCACCGTGCATATTTTGCCCAACGCCATGGGGCCTGTGATTGTGGCGGCCACCATCGATGTGGCTGCGGCCATCATTGCAGAGTCCACGTTGTCCTTTTTGGGGCTTGGCTTTCCGCCCGATATCCCAACTTGGGGCCGCATTTTGTTTGATGCCAAAGATCACATGGACGTCGCAGTCCATTGGGCGCTTTTCCCAGGTGCATTGATCTTCATCACGGTGCTCACCATCAATTACATCGGTGACGGTTTGCGTGATGCCTATGATCCCCGCCGTGTGCTTTAAAGAGGTTTCGGAATGAGCAACCCCTTGTTGAGAGTTCGTGACCTGCAAGTGCACTTTGATACCGATGCGGGCGTTTTGCATGCGGTCGATGGTGTCAATTTTCACATCGACCACAGTGAAACCTTGGGTGTTGTGGGTGAGTCTGGTTGCGGAAAAAGCGTCACGGCCATGACCATCATGAAACTCTTGGCGATGCCCCCCGGTCGCATTGCCCAAGGTCAAATTTGGTTTGAAGAGCAAGACTTGGTGCAAGCGGATGCGCAAACCATGCGCAATTTGAGGGCCAAAGAAATTGCCATGATTTTCCAAGAGCCGATGACTTCGCTCAATCCCGTGTTGAGCGTGGGTGAGCAAATTGCAGAATCGCTGCGCTTGCATGAAGGTCTCACGCCCAAACAAGCGATGGTCAAGGCTACCGACATGTTGCGTTTGGTCAATATTCCAAAACCAGACCAGCGGGTGAATGACTACCCGCATCAATTTTCTGGTGGCATGCGCCAGCGCGTGATGATTGCCATGGCACTGGCCTGCAAGCCCAAATTGCTCATCGCAGATGAGCCCACCACCGCTTTGGATGTGACCATTCAAGCGCAAATTTTGGATTTGTTAAACGATTTGAAATCTCAAATGGGCATGTCCATCATGCTGATCACGCATGCCATGGGGGTGGTAGCCGAAACAGCTCAGCGGGTGGTGGTGATGTATGCCGGACGTGTGGTTGAAGAAGCCAGTGTTGAAAAATTGTTTGCAACACCGGCACACCCTTATACAAAAGGGCTCATTCGATCCATTCCTCGCATTGACTTTGACAGTGATCACAAGCAGCGACTTGAAGCGATTCCTGGGTCAGTTCCCAAATTGATCAATCCCCCTATGGGTTGCCGTTTTGCGCCGCGTTGCCAATACGCCAACGATCGTTGTACGCAAGAAATGCCTGAACTGCGTGAAATTTCGGCGGGCCATTCTGTGGCTTGCCACTTCTCTCTCTAAATCAAATGACCGATACGCCCCCCATCACCGCCAGTTCTGCGCCGCTTTTAGAAGTCAAAGGACTGACCAAGTACTTTTCCATCAAGGGCGGTATCTTTGGTCGAGAAGTGGACCGGCTGCATGCGGTCGATGGTGTGAGCTTTGACATTGCGGCAGGTGAAACACTGGGCATGGTGGGGGAGTCTGGATGCGGCAAATCGACCACAGGGCGTTGCATCCTTCGATTGATTGAACCCAGTTCGGGTGAAGTGCATTTTCAGGGTCAAAACGTTTCTACGATGGGCTCAGATGCCTTGCGCGAAGTGCGGCGCGACATGCAGATTATTTTTCAAGACCCTTATGCGTCCTTAAATCCACGCATGACCGTTGAGGCCATCATTGGTGAAGCCCTGACCATTCACAAGCTCACGCCTTCCCCTGAAAGTTATCGTGCACGCATTGTCGATTTGTTGGAAACCGTTGGCCTCAACGCCGATCACATGAAGCGGTTTCCGCATGAGTTTTCTGGCGGACAGCGACAGCGTATTGGTATTGCCCGTGCGCTGGCTGTGTCGCCCAAACTCATTGTGTGTGATGAACCCGTTTCGGCTCTCGATGTTTCTATTCAGGCACAAGTGATCAACTTGCTGGAAGACTTGCAAGCCAAGATGGGCTTGACCTACTTGTTCATTGCGCACGATTTGTCGGTGGTTGAGCACATTAGCAATCGAGTGGCGGTGATGTATTTGGGCCGCATTGTTGAAATTGCGCCGTCGCGTCAGCTCTACACGCAGCCTAAACACCCCTATACAGAAGCTTTGTTGTCTGCGGTCCCTATTCCAGACCCTACTGCCAAGAAAAAAAGAATTGTGCTCACGGGAGACGTACCCAATCCTGTCAATCGACCCAGTGGTTGTCACTTTCACCCTCGTTGTCCGAAGGCCATGGACAGATGTCGCTCGGAAGAACCCGTTTTGAAATTTGTGGGCGATCAGCACCAAGCTGCCTGTCATTTAAACGATTGAATTTTTGGCGCACGGTGCGTCTGCTTCTGAAGGATTTATAGCAATGTTAAATTGGATTGATGATCGGATACCTTTGCGCTACATGGCGTTCTTTGTCATCGTTGCGCTTTGGGTTGTATCGGCATTGCAGTTGGTAGTGGGGCAGGCCAGCCTCATTTGGGTTCTTCTCTTGTCCGCGCTGGTCATTGTGGGTGTGCATGATCTGCAGCAAACCAGACATGCGATATTGCGCAATTACCCCATCATTGGTCACTTGCGTTTTTTGCTGGAATTCATTCGCCCAGAACTGCGTCAGTATTTCATTGAGGGCGACAGTGAAGCTGTGCCATTTTCACGCTCACAGCGCTCATTGGTCTATGCCAGAGCCAAAGGCGATTCAGACAAACGACCCTTCGGCACGCAGTTGGATGTTCGCGCAGTGGGTTATGAGTGGCTAACTCACTCCATGAGTCCATCTGAGATCGAATCGCACGACTTCAGAGTGGCAGTTGGTGGCTCACAATGCAAACAGCCTTACCAGATCAGTTTGTTCAATGTGTCTGCCATGAGCTTTGGCGCATTGAGTGCCAACGCCATCATGGCCTTGAACAAAGGCGCCAAAAAAGGTGGTTTTGCACACGATACCGGTGAGGGTTCAATTTCAAGGTATCACCGTGAACATGGTGGTGATTTGATTTGGGAAATTGGTTCAGGCTATTTTGGATGTCGCAATGAGGATGGCACTTTCAGTGCCGAGCGCTTTGTTCAAAATGCCTTGTCGCCTCAAGTCAAAATGATTGAAATCAAACTGAGCCAAGGTGCCAAGCCTGGTCATGGGGGTGTCTTACCCGGACCCAAGGTAACGCCTGAGATTGCAGAGGCGAGGGGAGTGCCAGTGGGGGTCGATTGCGTATCACCAGCAGCACACAGCAGTTTTTCAACACCCACCGAACTTTTACAGTTTATTCAAAAGTTAAGGGAACTCAGTGGCGGCAAGCCCGTTGGATTCAAGTTGTGTGTGGGCCATCCCTGGGAGTGGTTTGGAATTGCCAAAGCCATGCAGAAAACCGAAATCTACCCCGACTTCATTGTGGTGGATGGATCTGAGGGGGGCACTGGCGCTGCCCCAGTAGAGTTCACCGACCACATGGGAATGCCCATGCTGGAAGGTTTGCGTTTGGTTCACAACACCCTGGTGGGCTTGAAATTGCGGAAACAAATTCGCTTGGGTGCCAGTGGCAAAATTATCAGCGGCTTTGACGTCATGCGCACCTTGGCACTGGGCGCAGACTGGTGCAACAGTGCACGGGGTTTTATGTTTGCATTGGGTTGTATTCAAGCTCAAACATGCCATACAGGCAATTGCCCAACGGGTGTGACCACACAAGATCCAAAGCGTCAAATTGCTTTGGTTGTTCCAAGCAAAGCAGAGCGTGTATTTAATTTTCACCATCAGACTTTGGAGTCGGTCAGAGAAATGCTCCAAGCGACAGGATTGCAATCGCCCTCAGAATTGCGCTTGCATCACATCATGCGCCGCGTGAGCGAACATGAAATTCAAAACTTGTCCGATCTGATGCAAAATGTGGCGGGTGGTGCTTTGCTTGAGTCGAAAAGCCTGGAAGGCTTGTTTGCCAAATACTGGGAAGCGTCTAGCCCCGACAGCTTTCAGCTTACAACTTAATTCAGACGGTCCTGCGAATCAATTGGCAGGGTTTCATTTCAACTCAATCCAGGCTCTTGTCGTTGGACTTGACCAATGTCAATGGTTTTAAAGGGCATTGCTGTATATTGATTTGCTGCTCATTGATCTCAGAATTGAAGGACTGTATGTCGTTTTTCAGGGTGTTTTTTGCCGTTGTAGCGTTGTTTGCAGCGACTGTTTTGAATGCTCAACCTCAGGCAAATCAGGTCAAAGTTAGCTCGACTGGCAATATAGTTTCTCCATTTGTGGTCAATATTTGGCCTCAAATTCCGTTTGTCCGTGGCAAAGACTTGTGCCAATACCATGATGCGTACGGGCGGACTAAAAGTGACCAAATGGCCGAGATGACCCACACCATTCGCGATTTGTTGCGCGAAGGTGTTGATTCTCGCAATATGTTGGCTTTGCTCAATGCCATGGATGGCCAAGTCAATCAACAAAGATCAGTGGCTGGCAGCAGCCCTGGCATGGACATCATGCTTGCAGGGTCACTCAAAGCCTCTCTAGACAAGGTGTATCGTGATCGCAACCCACAGATTCGCAGGTTTGTTTTCTTTAACACCAAACCATTGAATGAGTTGTTGCGTGAAATGAGAGCACCGCAAACCCAAGTTGTTTGGGATCCGAAATTCATCAAGTCATTGTCGGGGGTCGCTTATGGCACTTATTCCTATGCACCCAGTTGCAAGGGTGACTTGTTGGTCACTGTGCATGTTGATCTCAGCTGTGGCAACACCTACCATTTTCAAGCACAAGGCTTTCCTGAGCAGGTCATGCAAAACATTGGCGTTCAAATCTTTGAAACATTCCACCAAACGCAGTTTCCATCCAAATTGAAAATTGGCACCAAGCAATTGGAGTTGGTGGGAGCACCTGGAACAGGTGTGAGCGTTGCACCCACGCCTCGATCTGCTGAAATGGCTTGCAAGGCTATTCAAGCAAGACTGCCTACTGAAGAAGAATACGAGTATTTGTCCAATGTGGGTGATTGGAATGGCGGAGTGACTTGTTCGCGCAATAAATTGTGGGCCATGACCAACAACATGGTGATGGCGCCTGATCTGCGCAACCCTTCACCTGTTAGACCTGTCGCCGAGTTTCCTGGACAAGTCTTTAGTTATTACTGCGTTCGTTAAACCAATCCACTTGAAAGACACTGTGATTTACAAATTCAAATCCAAAGTGACGGGTGATCTCATCATGCTGGAGCCTGATGCCAAAAGGCTTCTTCGCATCATGGACAAAACAGATCAAGCCAAAGGTATTTTGCTGGCGGCGCAAATTTCCGATGCCATGGCTGCCATTGAAAAAGCAATTGCACTTGAAGAAACAGAAGGCATCCAAGATCCCAAGCAAGTGAGCTTGCGACAGCGAAGCATGCCCATGTTGAAAATGTTAAAGCAGTGCCACGATCAATCAGAGGATGTGGTTTGGGGAGTCTAGTCTCAAACTTACAACGGGCTAGTCTGTCACTTGGTAAACATGGAACCAGTGAGCTTGAAACCCGCTTGAATATTTCGTTTTGCAAACCACGCTAGATTCATTTCCAAAACAAATCGAACCGGCTTTGTAGAGCAGTATGAATCGTCGCTCATCGGTTTCATGTCAAGCAAATTGACAATGGTGCCATCGTCTGCCACAAAAGCTGCGGTCAGTGGCAGCAGGGTATTGCGCATCCAAAAACATTGCACAGAGGGCTGCTCAAAAATAAACAGCATGCCCTCGTTTTGCGGCATTTCTTTGCGCCACATGAGGCCAATTTGGCGTTGCTCAAAGTTTTGTGCCAACTGAACTTGAATGAGGTGCATGCCTGCACTCAGGTTGGCTCTTTGTAGGTTGATTTGAGGTCTACCTTGTGGGGTGCCTTGTGCGATTGCAGAAAACGACATCAATGCAACTAACAAGCTGCCCGAAATCTTTTTCAAGATGGCTGGCAAATGTCCGAATTGGAATAATGGATGATGGGTCATAAGGAGGCTGAACAGAACCAATGGTAAGGTCAATTGTGACTTATTTTGTCCTAGAATGATTCATCGGAGATTTTGTCCATGTACCAATACATTCAAGTTCCCAAGCAAGGCGCCAAAATCACGGTCAATGCCGACAATTCATTGAATGTGCCTCTGAACCCCATCATCCCTTTCATCGAAGGCGATGGCACTGGCGTAGACATTACACCTGTCATGATCAAGGTGGTCAATGCAGCGGTCAAGCAAGCCTATCAAGGGCAGCGTGAAATTCAGTGGATGGAAGTTTTTGCAGGTCAAAAAGCAACTCAGCATTATGGACCCGATGTGTATTTGCCATCTGAAACTTTGGCGGCTCTGAAAGAGTTTGTGGTTTCCATCAAAGGCCCCTTGAGTGCACCTTCCTCGGGTCACATTCGGTCCCTGAATGTGGCAATTAGGCAAGAGCTTGATTTGTTTGCGTGCGTCAGACCACTGCGGTATTTCAAAGGCGTTCCATCGCCCGTTCGGGAGCCTGAAAAAACTAACATCACTTTATTTCGTGAAAATTCTGAAGACATCTACGCGGGCATTGAATACGCTGCCCAGAGTGAAGCGGCGCAAAAGTTGATTGCTTTTTTAACCACCGAATTGGGTGTTAACAGCATTAGATTCCCGGAATCATCTGGCATTGGCATTAAGCCGGTTTCTAGCGAAGGCACACAGCGTTTGGTCCGAAAGGCTATTCAATACGCCATTGACCACGACAAACCCAGTGTCACTATTGTGCACAAGGGAGCTATCATGAGGTACACAGAAGGTGCCTTTCGCGATTGGGCTTACCAATTGGCAGAAACTGAATTTGCTGCACAGCGCATCGATGGTGGTCCTTGGTGCCTTGTTCAGAGTCCCAAAACAGGCAAGAGCATCACCATCAAGGACATGGCCATGGACGCTTTCTTGCAACAAATTTTGATGCGCCCTCAAGAGTTTTCGGTGGTGGCCACTTTGAATCTCAATGGCGACTACATTTCTGATGCGGTCTCCGCTCAAGTGGGGGGCATCGGAATTGCCCCCGGCGCCAACATGTCTGACACTGTGGCTTGCTTTGAGGCCACTGTTGATGCTTTTTCAAAGTTTGCAGGCAAAGACTATGTCAACCCTGGCTCAGAAATTTTGTCCGCAGAAATGATGCTCAGGTACATGGGTTGGACTCAGGCCGCTGACCTCATTGTTCACGCCATGGAAGCTGCAATTCAGAGTAAAAAAGTGACCCACGACTTTGCCAAGCTCATGGATGGCGCCTCCCAAGTGAGTTGCTCTGGATTTGGTCAGGTGATCATTGACCACATGTCAGTCTAGCGGTGGCCGTTGCAAAGCTTGACCATCATGTATGAAGAAAACCAAAGCTTTGTCGCCGATTCGTTCATGGCGCTGTATGTCAAACCTGGCCAATACAAACCCAGCTTGCCGCGGACTGAGCTTTTGCAAAGATACGAATTGTGTGAAGACTTGGCCACGATGTTACAAGACACCGTCAGTACCCAACAATTCCAGCTTGGGATCACTGAAGACGATGCTTTGAAAACATGCTGGCAAGGCCTGTTGGCGCAGCCGGAATTGGTTCAGACCCCAGAGGCGTTTTGGGTTGTTTGTCGACTGGCAGAACTCTTATCTTGGCCCATTCCTGAGCATCAATGGGATTCTCCACAACAGCCCTAGCAGTCACGCACCTTCACTAAAACTCATGCCAAAGCAAAAAATCGTGAGCTTAGTTAAGATCGGGGTATGAGAAAACTTCCACCATTGAACGCTGTCAGGGCATTTGAGGCAGCAGCGCGTCATATCAGCTTTACCAAAGCCGCCAAAGAGCTTTTTGTCACCCACGGTGCTGTTAGCAAACAAGTCGCAAGTCTAGAAACTTGGTTAGGAACGGCACTCTTTAATCGAGCGCAATCGCAGTTAAGTTTGACGGATGCAGGCAAGACCTTCCTGGCGGCCGTCACGCCGGCATTAGACCGAATTGCCATCACGTCCATGCAGTTGTTGGAACACACCGAGCCGACAGCTTTGCGAATCAGTGCACCCCCTACCTTCACCATGAGGTGGTTAATTCCTAGAATTTCGGCTTTTCAGAGGAAGCGCGGGGGTGTTGAAGTTAAATTAACAACTTCAACGGCGCCCGTTAACTTTGAAGATCGCATTTACGACGTGGCCATCCGAGGGTCGAATCAAGCTATTCCTGGCATGCTTTCTGTACCGTTCATGACAGAAACCATCGTGCCCGTTTGTCATCCAGATTTGATGGAAAACGGCCAATTGGATTATCCCAAGCTGCTCGCAAACCACACGCTGATCAGCTATGACACCGAGCCCATGGCCTGGTCAGAATGGTTGTCAATGGCATCTCAACCCGATCTGCGGGTTTTTCATTCCTTGCAGTTTGAGCAAATGTATTTTGCACTCCAGGCCGCAGCAGAGGGCCTGGGGGTGGTGCTCGTACCCTTGTTTTTGGTGGTAGACGACATCATTGCTGGCCGTATGTGTGCCCCTTTTGGTTTGCTTGGAGCTAGACAACGCCGCTATTACGCCAATGCGTCCCTCAGTAACCATGAAAGCCCCATCATTGCTGGTTTTTGTGAGTGGCTCTTGAAAGAGGGCCAAGATACTGAACAATCGATTGATCAGTGGTCATCCGCCATGGGCTGGACGCCTTCCATGCCTTCGTAGTTTTAAATTCTGTACCCAACACCTCCCTTTGAATGAGTATTCCCTTTCATGCAACAAGATATCCTAATCAATTGGTCGCCTCAAGAAACACGTGTTGCGGTCGTGGAGCAGGGGGCTGTTCAAGAGTTGCATGTCGAGCGATCGTTGGAGCGAGGCTTGGTAGGCAATGTTTATTTGGGCAAGGTAGCCCGCGTTCTTCCAGGAATGCAGTCTGCATTCATTGACATTGGGCTTGAACGTGCAGCTTTCTTGCACGTAGCCGATGTGTGGCAACGACAGCCCGAAGGTGAGCCCCCCCAACTGGCCCGCAGCAGTCAAGCTTTGGTACCCATTGAAAAACAAGTTTTTGAGGGGCAATCCTTGATGGTTCAAGTGGTGAAAGATCCCATTGGAACCAAAGGCGCTAGGCTTTCAACGCAGATCAGCATTGCAGGGCGTCATCTTGTTTTCTTGCCCCAAGATGATCACATTGGTGTCTCACAAAAAATTCCATCAGACCAACGTGACGCACTCAGGGAGCGCTTGCAAAATTTGGTGGGTCAGCAGGGGGGTGGTTTTATTCTCAGAACCAATGCTGAAGATTCTTCTGATTCAGAATTGGGGGAAGACATCTCTTACCTTCGCAAAACTTGGGGGCGCATCAAAGATGCTTCAGTGCGATTGCCTGTTCAGTCTTTGTTGCATCAAGATCTCACACTTTTGCAGAGAGTTTTGCGCGATTTGGTGGGTGAGGGTACACAAACCATTCGCATCGATTCTAAAGAGCAATTTGAACTTTTGTCCGCTTTCGCCAAAGAGTTCATGCCAGATGCTGCCACCCGTTTGCAACTTTACAAAGGTGAAAGGCCCATCTTCGATCTTTATGCCATCGATGAGGAAGTGGCCAAGGCCTTAGGGCGTCGTGTTGATCTTAAGTCGGGCGGATACCTCATCATTGATCAAACAGAAGCGCTCACCACTGTGGATGTCAACACAGGCGGGTATGTTGGCGCGCGCAACTTTGACGATACGATTTTCAAAACCAATTTAGAAGCAGCCCATGCCATTGCAAGGCAATTGAGACTGCGCAACCTTGGCGGCATCATCATTGTCGACTTCATTGACATGAGCCGTGAAGAACATCAAAACGCTGTTTTAGACGAGTTTAAAAAACAACTGAGTCGTGATCGAGTGAAAACCATGGCGGGAGGATTTTCGCAACTTGGCTTGTTGGAAATGACTCGAAAGCGCACCAGGGAGTCTTTGTCTCACATGTTGTGCGAACCGTGCCCTAGTTGCGAGGGCAAAGGCATTGTCAAAACCACCCGTACGGTGGTTTATGACATTTTGCGAGAAATTTTGCGCGAAGCCAGGCAGTTCAACCCGCGGGAATTTAGGGTGGTGGCTGCGCCTGCTGTGATTGAACTTTTGCTAGATGAGGAGAGTCAGCATTTGGCGGCTTTGTCAGACTTTATTGCTAAGCCTGTTTCTCTTCAAAGTGAGGCTGCTATGGGTCAAGAGCAATACGACATCGTATTGCTCTAATTCAATTGGTTTGACTCTTGTTCAATGTGATTGACCCTTGGTCAAAGTGATTGGCCCTTGGCGTGCAGCCGAGAATAAGTGCCGCCTGCTTTCAGCAGATCTTCGTGGCGGCCTTGCTCCACAATTTCTCCCTGAGACATCACAATCACTCTGTCGGCGTGTTCAATGGTGGACAGTCTGTGCGCAATGATCAAGGTTGTACGGCCCTTCATTAAATTTTGTAGAGCTTCTTGAACCCAACGCTCCGACTCATTGTCTAAAGCCGACGTGGCTTCATCCAAAATCAAAATAGGTGCATTTTTATAAAGCGCTCGGGCAATCGCCAACCTTTGTCGCTGCCCGCCTGAGAGTTCGTTTGCGTTGTGGCCAAGCACAGTGTCAATGCCCTTAGGCAGTTTAGCCACATGCTCTGACAGGTTGGCAGCCAGCAAGCAGTCTGCAACTTTGTCTCGGTCGATGGATTGACCCAATGCCACATTGGCTGCTACGGTGTCGTTCAACATGATGACATCCTGGCTGACCATTGCAAATTGTTTTCGCAATGCGCCGAGTGGCCAATCTTGTACAGGGGTTCCGTACAAACGCACTTGTCCATTACTGGCCTGCACAAAGCGAGGGAGCAAGTTGACCAAGGTGGTTTTGCCTGAGCCACTGGTGCCCACGAAGGCCACAGTTTCTCCGGTCTGAATGTTGAGGTTTAAATTCTTCAAAGCTGGAGAGGCATCTGACGCATAGCGAACATCGATGTTTTCAAACTCAATTGTTTGGCCGAGTGCAGGCTGTCTTTGGCCATCATTTTTCACAGCATGTTGATGATTAGAGGAGCCTTCCGTTTCAATTTGAACTTCCTCCAACAAACGCAAGCCTCTCTCAAGTGCAGCCAAACCTCTGGTAATGGGTGTTGCAATGTCGGCCAAACGTTTGATGGGCGATACAAGCATCAGCATGGCTGCAATAAAAGCGACAAACCCTCCCACCGTGGCGCCTTGCATTCCCGTTCTGCTTTGAATCAAGGCAACCACCAAAACGGTGGACAGGGCGACGGCCGCCATCAATTGGGTGAGAGGCGACATGGCAGCTGAGGCGATGGTTGACTTGAGCGCCAAACCTCTGAGGCGACGGCTTAAAGCCTGAAAACGAGAAATTTGACTGTCTTGGGCGCCATGCAACCGAACCACACGGTGTGCCAAGACGTTTTCTTCAACAACGTAAGCCAAATCGTCAGTGGCTTTTTGGCTGTCTTTGGTTAAGGTGTAAAGTCTTTTCGAAAGATATTTCATGATCCAGGCCGTGCCTGGAACCACGATAAAGACCAGCATGGTGAGTTTCCAATTTAGAAACATCAAATAAGCGACCAAGGCAATGAGCGTAAAACCGTCTCTGGACAAGCCCAAGAGTGCAGAAATGAGTTGAGTGGCCCCTGTTTGAACTTCATAGACCAATGTGTTGGACAGGGCGCTTGCAGACTGTTGACTGAAAATGGACATCTCCGCCTTGATCAATCGCTTGAACAGAGCTTCCCGAAGTGCTTGCATGCCGTCATTGGCAATGCGCGCAAGGGCATACTGAGAGACGAAAAAAGCCAGGCCCCGCACCAAAAAAATTCCAATGACTGCGGCAGGAACCACCCACAGAGGGAGGGTGTTTTCAGCAAAACCCTCATCTAGGAGCGGTTTAAAGAGGGCTGGTATGAGAGGTTCCGTGGCCGCAGCCACCACGGTAGCCAATATGGCAAGTGCCCAAACGCCTCGTTGTTGGCCAAAATAGGGCCAAAGACGGCGCATCCGTTTCAGGTAACTTAAGTCCTGTGGGCTGCTGTCGTGGGCGTTTTGTGTCATTGAAATGATTTTACTGCGTGTCAAAATGCTAAATTAGCGGTGTACGGACCAATATTTCATATGAAGCACATCTCAATTTTCACCTTTTTCTTCCCTTTGAAGTGGTATTTGAGCGCCTCCTTGCTCTGTTTTTGCTTGGTGTCCAACTTGGCTTGGGCTCAGTTCAAAGTGGAAGTTTCAGGGGTTGGTTTGACGCAAGTGCCCATTGCCATTGCAACTTTCAAGGGCGAAGAGGCTGCGCCACAGAAAACCTCGGCCATTTTGTCTGCTGATTTAGAAAGAAGTGGGCAATTTAGAGTGGTGCCCAATTTGGGCTTAACCATGGACGAACTTACTCGCCCAGATCACGCCATGTTGCGTCAAAAAAGTGCCGATGCCTTGGTGGCTGGAAGTTCAACTCGCTTGGCCGATGGCCGCTATGAAATTCGTGCCAGATTGTGGGACGTGGTGTCAGGGCAAGAGCGTGGTGACTATCGCGAGACTGTCGCAGCGGCAGATTTGCGTTTGTCGGCGCACCGTTTGGCTGATTGGGTTTATGAAAAGCTCACGGGCGAGAAGGGCGTCTTTGCCACTCGCATAGCCTACATCACCAAAACAACCAATAAGTACAACCTGTGGATTGCAGACTCTGATGGTGAGAACGCACAATCGGCCCTCACCAGTGGTGAACCTATCATTTCGCCTGCCTGGTCACCCAAAGGAACTCAACTGGCCTATGTTTCCTTCGAGTCTCGAAAACCAGTGATCTACGTGCATGAATTGGCAACTGGCAAGCGAAAAGTGATGGCCAATTTTAGAGGTTCAAACAGTGCGCCTGCTTGGTCACCCGACAGCAACTCTCTTTTGGCCACACTGAGCCGCGATGGGGGTTCCCAGTTGTATCAAATTGATGTTGCCTCTGGTGTTGCAAAGCGCTTAACCCAAAATCCAGGCATTGACACTGAGCCTAGCTATTCGCAGGATGGCTCTAAGATCTATTTTGTGTCTGATCGGGGTGGCAGTCCCCAAATTTACAGAATGAATGCCAATGGTTCTGGTGCCGAAAGAGTCACATTCACTGGAAGTTACAATATCTCACCTGCACTCAGCCCAGATGGGCGGTGGTTAACGTACATCTCACGCGTTGGGGGGCAATTCAAAGTCCAAGTCCTGAACTTGAGTACTGGCCAAGTCAGCGCCATCACTGAAACTTCAGCCGATGAACGCCCTAGCTTTGCACCCAATAGCAAGTTGATCGTCTATGCCACGGTGCTGCAAGGCCGAGAGGCACTCATGACAAGCACATTGGATGGCAAAATTAAAGCCAGATTGGCCGGTCAAGGTGGTGACATTCGTGAGCCTGCTTGGGGCCCTTACCGATAATTTAGTGAATGTGGAGTTTTTATGATCAAACGTAGTCTTTGGATTCTGGCGACAGCAGTTATTCTTTCCGCTTGTTCTTCTGGCGTGAAGTTAAACGATGTTCCTGTTGAGGACAAAAATGCCTCGGCCTCAACTTCTGCAGACGCCACTTCAGTCCCTAGCGCTGCCCAGAGCAGTGTGGCACCGGTTGTGAGTGGCAAGGCTGAAGCGCAAGGGGTGGCACCTGCTGGCGTCAATGTGATTTATTTTGATTACGACAGTTTCACCTTATTGCCTGAAGCTCGTGCCGTCTTAGAGCGCAATGCTGCCCATCTTCAGGCTAACAAGCAATTCAAAGTTCAACTCGAGGGCCATACCGATGAGCGCGGTGGTCGTGAGTACAACTTGGCTCTGGGACAAAAACGTGCTGAGACAGTTCGTCGTGCTTTAACGCTGTTAGGCGTCAGTGACTCTCAGCTTGAGGCTGTGAGCTTTGGCAAAGAAAAACCTGCGGCTCAGGGTGCCGACGAAGCTTCTTTTGCCAAAAACAGACGCGTTGAAATTAAATACTAATTGGTTTGTCCTATGAGCTCACTTGCCAGTCGGTCCATCTTCAAATTGACTTTGGTCATTGCATTGTCAAGTTTGAGCTTTGCGGCAAACGCCGCCTTGTTTGGCGATGATGAGGCACGCAGAGCCATCTTAGATTTAAGGCAAAGGTTAGAGGCGACCCAGCAGAAGTTGGACGCAACTCAGCAAAGGCTGGAGACTACCCAGCAATCTCTGAAATTGCAATCTGAAGACAACGCCATCTTAAGACGCTCCCTGCTTGAACTTCAAAGTCAAATTGATGTTTTGAAAAAGGATCAAGCAGTGATGCGCGGCTCTTTCGAGCAGTTCTTAAAAGAACTTTCTGAAGTGCAACTCAAACAAAAAGATGTTTTGCAAACCGTAGACTCCAGACTGAGCAAGTTTGAGCCCATCAAAGTTGTTTTAGACGGTCTGGAGTTTCTGGTAGATCCTGCAGAAAAAAAACAATTTGATGCCGCATTGACCGTTTTCAGAACAGGCGACTTTGCTGCCGCTCAAAACAGCTTGTCGGCTTTCTTGCTTAAATACCCCGCCAGCGGCTATGCGCCTTCTGCACTTTTCTGGTTAGGCAATGCGCAATACGCTACCAAAGACTACAAAGAGTCCATCGCCAATTTCCGCAAGCTTCTGACCATGGCGCCTGAGCACACTCGTGCACCAGAAGCCATGCTGGCTATCTCCAATTGCTGGGTAGAGCTCAAAGATTTGAAGTCAGCCAAGAAAGCCATGGAAGACCTGGTAAAGCTTCATCCATCCAGTGAAGCCGCACAAACTGCCAAACAGCGCCTGACTCGTTTTAAGTAATCCGATATGAATGAGCTTCAACTGGCACAGTTGCAGTGGATGGTTTTGGCCGCGACTGCTTTGGTGTCACTCTTTCTGGGAGTTCTGTTGCATCGCTCACACTTCTGCACCATGGGTGCAGTCAGTGACATGGTGGTGATGGAAAATTTTGACCGTTTGCGCCAATGGGCTCTGGCTTTGGCTGTTGCCGTCTTTGGTTTTGGCTGCATGACCTATGCGGGCCTGATCAGTCCCCTCCAATCGATATACGCAACCAAAGATTTATTCTGGCTATCCACTTTGCTCGGTGGTTTGTTTTTTGGTTGGGGCATGGTATGGGCTTCTGGCTGTGGTTCTAAGTCTCTGGTCAGGTTAGGCGCAGGCAATTTGAAATCCTTGTTTGTCTTGCTTGTCATGGGACTTGTTGCGCTTTCGGCCATGAAGGGTGTGCTGGCTGTTGCCAGGGTTCAATACATCGATGCTGTCAAAATTGAAATACCTCAAGGCCTGTTCTTGGGAGAGTGGTTTAGCCATTATTTCAACACCAGCCTGCAAGCGGGTAGTTTGTGGGCTGCTTGCTTGGTGTCATCGATCTTGCTTTTATGGGTTTTGAAAGACTCAAGTTTCTTAACGCTGCATCATTTATCAACTGGTGTTGGGGTCGGTCTTGTCATTTGTGTGGTTTGGTTAATTTCTGGCGTGCTGGGTCACGGCATGGAACATCCTGAAACCTTGGAAGAGTTTTTTCTGGCCACCTCTAGCCGAAAAATGGAAGCGCTGAGTTTCACCGGTCCAGTTGCTCAGGCCATTGATGCTTTGGTTTACTTCAGTGACGGCACCAAGCGATGGACCATTGGTCTTGTCAGTGTTGTGGGTGTTTGTGCAGGTGCTTGGATCAGCGCTTGGCAGCAAGGTACACTGAGGCTTGAAGGCTTTACCAATGTGGCAGACATGCGCAGACATCTGGTGGGTGCAAGCCTGATGGGTTTGGGCGCAGTGCTGGCCATGGGCTGTTCAATTGGCCAAGGCTTAAGTGGATTTTCGACGCTCAGCTTTGCCAGCTTCATAGCCACTTTGGCCATCATTGCGGGCGCCTACGCTGCCTTGCAATACGACATGCGGCAAGCTTGATTGAGCCGTCAATTTCTCGATCGCATTTTGTGAATCCAATACCACTCTCAAGTCGAAGGTTTGGTGGTATGGCCAGGCTGTATGGTGTGTCTGGTGCAGCTCAAATTGCCAATGCGCATGTCATGATTGCAGGCATCGGCGGTGTTGGTTCTTGGACTGCAGAAGCTTTGGCCAGATGCGGCGTTGGTGAAATCACTTTGATCGACATGGATCACATTGCTGAGTCCAATATCAATCGTCAAATTCACGCTTTAGAGAGCACACTCGGTCAAGCCAAAGTGCTGGCCATGAAGGACAGAATCGCTCAGATCAATCCTGATTGCCATGTGCATGCAGTGGACAACTTTGTCACGCCTGAAAATTGGTTGCAGATTGCAACTGATGCCAATTGCATTTCACCTCATCCTGCGAAAGTTAGCGCAGTGATAGATGCGTGCGATCAAGTGAGAGCCAAAGTCACCATGGCAGACTGGGCCATTCGTCAGAATGTTTTCTTTGTGAGCTTGGGCGCTGCCGGTGGCAAAAGAGAAGCACATCGTGTAGAGCAGGCTGACCTTTCGCAAGTCACTCATGACCCCTTGCTAGCGCAGGTGCGCTACAGGCTCAGAAAAGAAAAGGGCGCCCCCAAAGATGGCAAAAAGATGGGTGTGCATTGCGTGTTCAGTCGTGAGAATGTGGCGCCTCCCGATGCTTCCTGCCTCTTAGAAGGTGATGCGCTTGGTGATGTGGAAGGCGACGGCTCACTCAATTGCCATGGGTACGGTTCGGTCGTGACCGTGACCGCCACTTTTGGCTTGGTGGCTGCCTCCATGGTGCTAAATTTTCTTGCAACTGGCTTGTCAAAGCCAAAAAAATGACGCTATAATTTAAGGCTTGAGTAGATGGGTCGGTAGCTCAGTCGGTAGAGCAGCGGACTTTTAATCCGTTGGTCGCGAGTTCGAATCTCGCCCGACCCACCAAATACTCAAACCCTTTTAAAACCCGTGCCTCTGACCAAGACAGCCACTGGGCTTCCAACTCTTCCAATTCCATATTGACTGATTTAAGCAGTTTTCCGGTCTCGGCAATTTCGGCTGGCGAAAGCGGTGAGGCGAGTTTGCTTTCGAGGCTCAACTTTTGTGCTTCTAGTAGCGAAATTTTTTGGTCTGCTTGCTCAATCGATTTTTTCAAAGGCTTTTTCAGTGCCGACTTTTGTTGCCGTTGCAAAGCATCTTCTTTCTTTTGCTCGGGCGTGCGATTGACTTGCTTGGTGGCGATGATGACGGGTGCCACAGGTTTGACAGCTATTTCAACTGCAGGGCTGGTCAGGGTGATTGCGTGATTCAGTAAATCTTTTTGTGAGTCGCTCGCTTTGGCCTCTTCCCGAAGTCGTTTTGATTCTTCGAGCAAGTAGCGCTGGTAATCATCAAGGTCGCCATCGAAGGGCTTGATTTCACCCCGTCCCACAAGCCAAAACTCGTCGCATACAGCGCGCAGAAGTGCTCGGTCGTGGCTAACCAGCATAACCGTGCCTTCAAACTCATTGAGCGCCATGGAGAGCGCTTCACGCGTGGCTAAGTCCAAGTGGTTGGTGGGTTCATCCAGCAACAACAAATTGGGTCTTTGCCAAACAATCATGGCCAAGACCAGCCTGGCTTTTTCACCCCCGCTCATGGAGCCAACACTTTGCTTCACCATGTCGCCCGTGAAGTTGAAGGTGCCTAAAAAATTTCGGAGATCTTGTTCGCGGCCAGACTGGCCTGGCGTAGGTCCGAGTTCTTTGACCAATCGAATCATGTGCTCAAGCGGGTTGTCTGCAGGGTGAAGAACGTCAAGTTCTTGCTGAGCAAAATAACCAATGTTCAAGCCTTTGCCTTCTGTGAGCTCACCCGATAGCGCTTTGATGCTTCTTGCAATGGTTTTGACCAGCGTCGATTTACCTTGTCCATTGGCACCCAAAATGCCAATGCGCTGGCCGGCCAATACCGATTTATTGACTTGCCGCACGATGATCTTTTCTTCGCCATCTACTGAATAGCCCAGATTGGCATCGCTGATGGCCAGCATGGGATTGGGCAAATTGACAGGTTCTTTGAATTCGAAGGTGAAGTCTGCATCCGCAAGTACAGGTGCAATTTTTTCCATGCGCTCTAGCGCCTTCACTCGACTCTGAGCTTGTTTCGCCTTGCTGGCTTTGGCTTTGAAGCGGTCGATGAATTTTTGCAAATGAGCAATCTTGTCTTGTTGCTTAGAGAAAGAGGCCTGTTGCAATTCAAGTTGTTGTGATCTCAGCGTTTCAAACGAACTGTAATTACCACCATACCGATTGAGCTTCGCGTGCTCAATGTGCAAAGTGACATCTGTAACCGCATCCAGAAATTCTCGATCGTGGCTGATCACGATCATGGTGCCCACATAGCGCTTTAGCCAAGCTTCTAGCCAAACCAATGCATCTAAGTCCAAGTGGTTGGTGGGTTCATCCAGAATTAACAAATCGGATGGGCACATGAGTGCACGGGCCAACTGAAGGCGCATTCGCCAACCACCTGAGAAGCTGTTGACGGGCTGATCTAACTCAGAAGTTTTGAAACCAAGACCTAATATAAGAGATTGAGCACGCGGAACCGCGTCATGTTCGCCAGCATCGGCCAGGTCGACGTAAACATGGGCCATTGCCATGCCATCTTCTGCGAGTTCAGCAGCGTGCAGTGTGGCCCTCAATTCTGCCAAGCGCGTATCGCCACCTAGTACAAAGTCTGTGGCACTTTCTTCTGTCTCCGGCATGTTTTGAGACACTTGGGCTAGGCGCCATTGCTTTGGCATGGAAAAGTCGCCGCCGTCTTCATGAAGAGTGCCATTGAACAATGCGAAAAGGGTGGATTTGCCAGCGCCATTGCGCCCCACCAAACCCACTTTTTCACCTGGATTCAAAGTGACGGAAGCAGCATCGAGCAACACTTTGGCGCTTCTGCGCAAGGTGACATTTTTGAGTTGAATCATGAAAGGGTTTTAAACTTAAGAAGTGCTTCTTTGGTAAGTAATAAGACTTGATCTTCGCCAGCACTGGTGTCTAACCAGACGGCTTCAAGTCGAGGAAAAGCGGCTTCAAAGTGTTCTCGCTCGTTGCCAATTTCAAGTACCAAGATGGCTTGATCGTTCATGTGATCGGGCAGATCTATGAACATGGCTTGAATGAAATCCATGCCATCTGACCCACCGGCCAATGCCAACGAAGGCTCTGCGAGAAACTCTTGTGGCAGCTTTTGCATGCTGGCCTCACACACATAGGGCGGATTGCAAACGATGCAATCAAACTTCTGAGTCAGGTTTTTGAGGCCATCACTTTCAAGCAACTGAATGCGATTGGTGAGTTGATGCTTTTCAACATTGATTTGGGCAACAGCCAAGGCATCTTTTGAGATATCGACTGCCGTGACCATGATGTCGGGGTAAGCCATGGCGCACAAAACAGCCAAGCTGCCATTGCCAGTGCAGAGATCTAAAAATGCATGCGAGCTTTCAGAAAGCCAGCCATCAAATGCACCATCGGCAATGAGTTCGGCAATGAAGCTGCGCGGCACAATGCTTCGTTCGTCCACATAAAAGGAAATGCCTTGGAGCCAAGCTTCTTGCGTGAGATAGGCCGCGGGTTTGCGAGTTTGAATGCGCTGGGCAATGAGGGCTTGGCATGCTTGGATGTTGGCCAAAGCCAGATTGGCGACATCAAGCTGAGGCTGCAATGCCAAGACCTGCACCTGGAGCTGTTTGAGTTCTTCGGTCAGGTCAAGGTCTAAGGGCAATTTGAGTTGCCACAAAACAAGCCACGTTGCTTCGTCTAGGGCGGTCAATGTGCCTTGACCGTAAGCAAGTTGGGCTTGTTCCAGTTGATCAGCGCTGGTTTGTATGAGTTGTTTTAAATCCATTGCGAAAAAGCCTTAAGGCGCTTGACCCTTGTCTGCAGCGCAGGCTTGATTCAGATTCAGCAAGACTGATTTGTAGATGTTTTTCAATGGCTCGATGTCGGCCAGCGCTACATGTTCATCAATTTTGTGAATGGTGGCATTGGGCGGGCCCAACTCGATCACTTGGGGGCAAGTTTGCGCGATGAATCGGCCATCGCTGGTACCCCCCGTGGTGGACAGTTCTGTTTGAAGACCCGTCACGCTGTGAATAGCCTCTTGCACCGCTTTCACCAAGGTGCCAGGGGTTGTGAGAAATGGCAGTCCACCCAGTGTCCAATCGATGTCAAATTTCAAATGGTGCTTAAGCAAAACATCTGTGAGTCTCTTTTTCAGTGAAGCTTCTGTCGACTCGGTGCAAAAGCGAAAGTTGAAGTCAATGGTCATTTCGCCAGGAATGACATTGGTGGCGCCCGTTCCAGCTTGGACATTGCTAATTTGCCAACTGGTGGGCGGGAAAAATTCATTGCCCTCATCCCACACCATGCTGGCCAATTCGGCCAACGCGGGTGCAGCACGGTGAACGGGGTTGTCGGCCAACTTTGGATAGGCGATGTGTCCTTGTATGCCTTTCACAAGCAACTTGCCACTGAGCGAGCCTCGGCGACCATTTTTGATCATGTCGCCAGTTTGTTTGACGGAAGTGGGTTCGCCAACGATGCAGTAGTCGGGTGTTTCCTTGCGCTCATGGAGTATTTTGCATATGCGCACGGTGCCATCCAGGGCGGGGCCTTCCTCATCGCTGGTGAGCAAAAATGCAATGCCCAAGGCTGGGTTTGCACATTCTTGGTAAAACTCTTGGGTGGCAACCACCATAGCAGCCAGCGAGGTTTTCATGTCACTTGCGCCACGCCCAAACAATTTGCCATCGCGGTGTGTGGGGGTAAATGGATCGCTGGTCCATTGCTGGAGTGGGCCTGTGGGTACCACATCGACGTGACCTGCAAATGCCAATGTTTGACCTGAAGTGCCGGTTTTTTTGGCCCAAAGGTTGCGAACGCGAAAGTTGTCGGGTCCTAAATCAATCACTTCACATTGAAATCCCAAAGGTTCTAGTTGCGCACTGATCAGTGCTGTGCAGCCGCCATCTTCGGGCGTGACCGAGGGCTTTGAGATCAGTTGCTCTGCCAGTCTGAGTGTGGCGCTCATGTTGACCTTCCCGAACGAATGAAGCGAGCAATTCGATGTGCGGCTTCTAAGCACTCTGATGTTTCGGCAACCAAGGCCATTCGAACGCGGCCTTGTCCGGGATTGGCCCCATTCATGGTTCGTCCAATGAAACTACCGGGCAACACAGTGACGTGCTCCTTGGCATACAGTTCGCGCGCAAAATCTGTATCGCTGTTGTGCCATTCGGCTGGCACACCTGCCCACAAATAAAAGCTGGCATCTGGCAACTTGACATCCATCACTTCACTCAGAACGGGGGTGACTTGCGCAAATTTAGTGCGGTACAAATTGCGGTTTTCAATGACGTGGTCTTCATCGTTCCAAGCTGCAATGCTGGCAGCTTGAACCACGCCACTCATGGCGCAACCATGGTAAGTGCGGTACAGCAAAAAGTCTTTGATGATGGCGGCATCGCCGGCCACAAAGCCGCTTCGCAAGCCTGGCACATTGCTGCGCTTTGACAAACTGGTGAAGGCAATCAAGCGTTTGAAATCTTTGTAGCCCAAAAGAGAAGCGGCCTCTAGTCCACCCAATGGTGGCTCATCTCTAAAATAAATTTCGCTGTAGCACTCGTCCGAAGCAATCACAAAGCCGTATTTTTCGCTCAGTTCAAACAGTGTTTGCCACTCCGACAAGGGCATGATTTTTCCGGTGGGGTTGCCTGGTGAGCAGACAAACACCAGCTGTGTTTTGCGCCAAATGGCGTCAGGAACGGCTTTCCAGTCGGCCGTAAAGTCGTTTTCTGGTGCATTGGCCACGTAGTAGGGCTCAGCCCCTCCCAGCAGGGCGGCACCTTCATAAATTTGATAAAAGGGATTGGGGCTGACCACGCGTGCGCCATTTTGGGTGGGGTCTAGGACGGCTTGGGCAAGCGCAAACAGGGCTTCCCTTGAGCCATTGACAGGCAAAATTTGCGTAGCGGCCGCAATTTCAATGCGATAACGGCGCTTGAGCCACTCAGCGCAGGCCTCCCTCATGCGAAGTTCGCCTGCTGTGGCTGGATATCCAGACAGTGCTGTATCGAGAGACTTTTCCAGCGCTCTTTTGATGAATTCGGGGGTGGCGTGTTTGGGCTCGCCAATGCCCAGGCTGATGTGAGCGCGGTCTGTAGGGGGTGTGGCACCGGCAAACAATTGACGCAGGCGCTCGAATGGGTAGGGTTGGAGGGTGGCCAGTAGGGGATTCATCCCGCAATTATCCGGGATTGTGGTGTCATTTTTGCTCTCAATTTCAAGTGAATTCTGGCCTAACGAGCTCATTGGGTCGGTTAACATGGCAACTTCGGGCACAAGGTGTGCCCCTCGACCCTATTTCTGATTGCTGTGCGCCTCAATTCCATCAAATTATCTGGATTCAAATCCTTTGCAGAACCCACCAATTTTGTCTTGCCTGGGCAATTGGTCGGTGTTGTCGGACCCAACGGTTGCGGTAAATCCAACATCATGGATGCCTGTCGCTGGGTTTTAGGCGAGTCCAAAGCCTCTGAGTTGCGTGGCGAGTCCATGCAAGACGTGATCTTCAATGGCACCAACACCCGAAAAGCGGCAAGTCGAGCCAGCGTTGAGTTGGTTTTTGACAATGCTGACCATCGCGCTGGGGGTCAATGGGGTCAGTTTGCAGAAATTGCGGTCAAGCGTGTTTTAACCCGCGATGGCAACAGCAGCTATTTCATCAACAACCAGCCCGTTCGCCGGCGTGATGTTCAAGACGTTTTCTTGGGCACCGGCCTTGGGCCGCGCGCATACGCCATCATCGGCCAGGGCACCATCAGCCGCATCATTGAATCAAGACCCGAAGAGCTGCGTTTGTTTCTTGAAGAGGCAGCTGGTGTTTCCAAATACAAAGAGCGTCGACGCGAAACAGAAAACCGTCTGTCTGACACACGAGAGAATTTGACGCGGGTTGAAGACATTCTGCGTGAACTCAATGCCAACTTAGAAAAATTGGAAAAGCAAGCTGAAGTGGCTCAGCGCTTCAACGATTTAAAAGCTGACAGTAACTTGAAGCAACAACAGCTTTGGTTTTTCAAACGGGCTGATGCTGAGTCCGATCAGGTCAAAATCAAAGCCGATGTTGATAAAGCGGTGATTGATTTAGAAGCACGTATTGCTGATCTTCGCCACGTGGAGGCAGATCTCGAAACAGTGCGTCAAGCGCATTACGCGGCGGGCGATCAGGTCAATCAAGCGCAAGGTCTTTTGTATGAAGCCAGTGCCGAAGTTGGCCGACTTGAGGCGGAAATTCGCTTCGTCGTCGAAGGACGCCAGCGTGCCGAGCAGCGTTTGACCCAACTGCAAGCACAAACCACCGACTGGTCAGACCGGCAAATTCAAGCGCAAGCCGAGCTTGAGTCTTTGGCGGAACAAGCATTGCAAGCCGAAGATCAGACCATCACGCTGGCTGCGCAGGTTGAAGATCAAGCCCAAGCCTTGCCAGAGCTGGAAGAAGCTTTGCGTCAAGCGCAAGCCAAAGCCAATGAGCAAAGAGGCAGCGTGGCGCAAGTTCAGCAGCAAATTCAAGTGCTCGCGGCCGATCAACGCAACATTGAAGACCAAACGCGCCAGCTCACACTCAGGCGCGAACGCTTGGTGGCTGATCGAAATGCGCTGGATGCGCCCGATGAGCAAAAACTCGCTCAATTAAAAGAGCAGCTGATACAAGCAGACGCTTTGGCCATGGAGAGCCATGCTCGACTTGAAGAATTGGAGTCGCAGACCCCCTTGCTAGATCAAGAGCGCCGCGACCAACAGCAGGCTGTGAACGACGAATCTGCCAAGTTGGCTGATCTCACCGCCAAAATTGAAGCACTTAAATCACTGCAAGAAAAAGTGAAAACCGATGGCAAGCTCAAGCCTTGGCTGACCAAGCATGGCTTGGACGGGCTTCAGGGTTTGTGGAGCAAGATTCACATGGAGCCCGGTTGGGAAAATGCCATGGAGTCGGCACTTCGGGAGCGCTTGTCCTCTCTTGAAGTTTCTCGTTTAGACATGGTGAAGTCTTTTGCCCTTGACTCACCCCCTGCCAAACTTTCTTTTTACTCACCGCCCAACGCAAGTCAATCGACTCCGCGCAAAGGCCTGCCTGCAGCGTGTCGCCCACTGTCTGATTTGCTCAGACTTTCTGATGCGGGCCTCTCAGCCTTATTGACCGATTGGTTGCAGGGCTACTTCACGGCGCCTTCGCTGGAAGATGCCATGGCTTGGCGTGACCAACTTCAGGGCTCTGAGTGTTTGGTAGTACAAGCTGGGCACGCCATTGGCAAGCACAGCGTCACTTTCTACGCGCCCGATTCAGAGCAAGCAGGCCTGTTGGCCCGTGCGCAAGACATCGAAAACTTTGAAAAACAGTTGCGTGCTCAAACCCTCATAGCGGAAGAGACTCGAACAGCTTCCGTGCGCGCGGAAGCTGCTTATTCCGATGCGGCCCAGCGATTGGTGTCTGTGCGCCAAGAAGCTTCAGAGACTCAATCCAAAGCGCATGAACTTCAAGTAGAAACACTTCGTCTTTCGCAATGGGCTGAACAAACACGCACGCGTACCGAGCAAATTGCCAGCGACATGTCGGAAGTTGACCTGAGCTTGGAAGATTTGCAAGAGCGACGAATGACGGCAGAAGGCCGCTTTGAAGAACTCGACATGCAATTGGCGGATAGCCAAGAACGGCATGCTCAATTGGATGAACGTGTGATTGAGTCCGAACGAAAATTGTCTGAGTGCCGTGAGCAACAGCGTACCTTGGAGCGGTTGGCGCAAGAAGCTACGTTTTCACAGCGCAGTCTTGATGCCAGACGGTCAGAATTGCAGCGTGGACTTGAAACTGCCAGCCAGCAAATTCAAAGCATTGCGCAAGAGCAAGAACGTGCAAAAGAAGAGCTTTCGCGCCTTACCGATGCTGCGGCTCAAGCGGGTTTGCAAAATGCGCTGGCCATCAAAATCGAACGCGAGAAGGCATTGGGCGTCAAGCGCAGTGAATACGACGATCTGACTTCCCGTTTGCGCGCCAATGACGAACGCCGTATGAGTTTTGAGCGTGAGCTTGATCCTTTGCGTCAAAGAATCACGGAACTCCAACTCAAAGAGCAGGCTTCTCGCTTGGGCCTTGAGCAATACACGCAGTTGTTGGTAGATGCAGAAGCCGATCTAGAGTTGTTGGCCAAGTCCATTGAAGATGGCAACGTGCGACTGACAGGCTTGCAATCTGAAATTGATCGACTCAATCGGGAAATTGCAGCCTTAGGCGCTGTTAACTTGGCTGCTTTGGATGAACTTACCGTTGCGCGTGAACGCAAAATTTTCCTAGATGCCCAAACTGCCGACTTGACCGAAGCCATGACCACTTTGGAAGATGCCATCAAGAAAATTGATGCGGAAACCAGAGAACTTTTGGGTGGCACTTTCAAAATTGTGAACGAGCATTTCGGCCGTATGTTCCCCGAATTGTTTGGCGGTGGCAACGCACGCTTGGTTATGACGGGTGATGAAATTTTGGACTCAGGGGTACAGGTGATGGCCCAACCTCCAGGCAAAAAGAACCAAACCATTCACCTTTTGTCGGGCGGCGAAAAAGCGCTGACAGCGATTGCCTTGGTTTTTGCTATTTTCCAACTCAATCCAGCACCATTTTGTTTGTTGGATGAGGTTGATGCACCTCTTGACGATAGCAACACCGAACGTTATGCCAAGTTGGTCAAGAGCATGGGCAAAGAAACCCAATTCTTGTTCATCAGTCACAACAAGATCGCCATGGAAATGGCCGAGCAATTGATCGGTGTGACGATGCAAGAGCAGGGCGTTTCTCGCATTGTGGCAGTAGACATGGAAGCCGCTGTTTCTATGGCCGAGTTGACCTAAGTGGACTGACATTTTTTAAACACCCCGTTTGCATTTCTAATATGAACTCATTGCAAAACAGTCTGTTAATCGCAGGTGGTCTGACTTTGGTGGGCGTTGTTTTGTACAACATTTGGACAGCACGCCAAAATGCGCCACGACAAGCTGCACCTGATCTGTCGGGCGCAGGTCTTGATCCAGCGCTAGACGCTTCACTCGCAGAGCGCAAAGGCCCCCAGGATCCTTCCTTTTTAGAAGACACCATCGATATTCTTCCTACGCCTGAAAAGAAACCGCCCCTTGACGCACTCATTGACGTGATAGCCGCCATTGAGGTGGATGTTCAGGTTTCTGGCGATGCGGCTTTGGCTGCTTTACCTGCTACGCGCCGTGTTGGTACCAAGCCCTTTGCAGTAGAAGGCTTGAATGATACAAGCGGTGAATGGGAAATGCCTGTTGCGGGTCGTCGGTATCACGCCTTTCAAGCCGGGGTTCAGTTGGCCAATCGCATTGGGCCTTTGAATGAAATTGAATACTCAGAATTTGTCATCAAAGCCCAAGCCTTCGCCGATTCTGTGGGGGGCGCGCCTGAGTTTCCTGAAATGTTGGAAGAAGTAGCACGCGCTCGAGAGCTCGATCAATTTGCCAGCGCGCACGATGCGCAATTGAGCTTTACCGTTTGTGCCACTTCGGCAGCCTGGAGTCCTGGCTATATTCAGCAACATGCTGCTCGGTGGGGATTTGTTGCCGGAGTGATTCCAGGTCGAATGGTTTTGGCCGCGGCAGTGCAAGGATTGCCGCCCATTTTGTCACTGTCGTTTGACACGCAAGCGGCCATGGCCGATGACCCTGCTTTGTCAGCCATCCGAGAATTTACCTTGAGTCTTGATGTGCCTCAGGTGCCCCGCGAGGAGCATGCGTTTGCGCGCTTGCGAGAGGCTGCGCGCATTTTGGGCAAGGAAATGGATGGCGTGATCACCGATGGTGCTGGTCATGCCTTGAGCGAACCCGACTTGAACGCCATCGCTCTCGATTTAGAACAACTCTACGATGCACTAGACCAGCGAGAATTGTCTGCCGGATCGCCACAAGCACGTCGTTTGTTTTCTTAACTGAGTCTAGCTTGTCACAGTGAACTTAGATTTGTTTTCAGATTCGCCAGAAGACAAGCCGCAAGCGCTCAACGACTTCGAACTGGCCAGTCAAAAAGCCTTGCAGCTTCGCCAAATATTGCATCGCTACGCGCATGCGTATTACACCTTGGATGCGCCAGAAGTCCCAGACTCAGAATACGACCGACTGTTTCGACAACTCCAAGACATAGAAAATCAGTATCCTTCGCTGTCCTCGGCTGATTCACCGACTCAACGGGTGGGCGGAGCAGTGTTGCCGGAATTTACCTCGGTTCGACATCAAGTTCCGATGTTGAGCATACGAACTGAAACTGACACCGGAGCCTCTGGTGCAATTGCGTTTGATGTGCGCGTTAGAAAAGAGTTGGGGCTGACTGAAGATGCCCCCCAAGTCAGCTATGTGGCTGAACTCAAATTTGACGGCCTGGCCATGAGCCTGCGCTACGAAAAGGGTGTTTTGGTTCAAGCTGCCACGCGGGGTGATGGTGAGCAGGGCGAAGATGTGACTCACAACATCCGAACCATTGGTCAAATTCCATTGCAACTGCCGCCAGATGTTCCTGCGGTATTGGAAGTTCGCGGCGAAGTCTATATGCGACGCGACGACTTTGATGCGCTCAATCAACGTCAGCTCCAAAAAATTTTGGAGGGCATCAAGGGTGAGAAAACTTTTGTCAATCCACGAAATGCTGCTGCGGGCGCGGTGAGACAACTCGATTCCAATATTGCGGCTCAGCGGCCCTTGAGTTTTTTTGCTTACGGTTTAGGCGAGGTAGCGGGTTGGCCAGAGGGTCATACACCTTTTCAGAACCACTATGCCTTGTTGCAAACCCTCAAATCTTGGGGCTTTCCTGTGGCCATTCAAACCAAGTGTGTCTTGGGTGCCTCTGGCCTCGTACAGTTTCACCAAGAAATAGCGCAACAACGCGACTCATTGCCTTATGACATTGATGGTGTGGTTTATAAGGTCAATGAACTGGCGCTGCAAGAAAAGCTGGGATTTGTCACTCGAGAACCGCGTTGGGCGGTGGCCCACAAATATCCGGCTCAGGAAGAATTAACCATTGTGTTGGCCATTGATGTGCAAGTAGGGCGGACAGGCAAGTTAACACCTGTGGCTAAATTGGCGCCCGTTTTTGTAGGGGGCGTCACGGTGACCAATGCCACCCTGCACAATGAAGACGAGGCGCGTCGCAAAGATGTTCGCATTGGCGATACCGTCATTGTGCGGCGTGCTGGCGATGTGATTCCAGAGGTGGTTGGTGTGATCATGGAGAAACGCCAAACGGGTGCTGAAATTTTCACCATGCCGCACATCTGTCCTGTGTGTGCAAGTCCTGCAGTGAGAGATGAGGACGAAGCCGATTACCGCTGCACGGGCGGTTTGTTTTGTGGTGCCCAACGCAAGCAAGCCTTCTTGCATTTCGCACAAAGAAGAGCCGTTGAAGTGGATGGCTTGGGTGAGAAACTGATTGATCAATTGGTCGATGCTGGGGTGATTCGGACCTTGCCTGATTTGTACAAATTAGGCTTAACTTCTTTGATTCAACTCGACCGAATGGCGGAAAAATCTGCGCTCAATATTTTGAAAGCTTTAGAAGCTTCAAAAGAAACGAGCTTGCCAAGATTTATTTATGGCCTAGGCATTCGGCACGTGGGCGAGGCCACTGCCAAAGAATTTGCGCGGCACTTTGGAACGCTGGATGCGTTGATGAATGCTTCCCTTGACGAGCTTTTGCAAGTTGCCGATGTGGGTCCTATTGTGGCGCAAAGCGTACTGACTTTTTTTGCTCAAGCGCACCACCAAGAAATTGTGGCTCAGCTCAGGGCTTGCGGTGTCAGGTGGCCGGAAGGGCCACCTGCAGAAAGAGCGTCACTGCCTTTGTCCGGAAAAACCATTGTGCTAACGGGCACATTGCCAAACTTAGGCCGCGATGAGGCCAAAGCCATGTTGGAAGCTGCCGGTGCCAAAGTCGCTGGCTCTGTCAGCCAAAAAACAAGTTATGTGGTCGCGGGGTCTGAGGCCGGAAGCAAGCTTGAAAAAGCCTTGGCTTTAGGTGTACCCGTTTTGGACGAGCTTGGTCTTTTGGCATTGTTAAAAGGAGATTCGAATGACGGTCCGTGAAATATTGAAGATGGGCGATGAACGCCTATTGCGTCAGGCAAAGCCGGTCACGGCATTCAACACGCCAGAATTGATTCAAGGCATTGTCGACATGAAAGAGACCATGATTGCAGCCAGTGGTGCTGGTCTGGCTGCACCTCAAATTGGCTGGGATATTCAACTGGTAATTTTTGGTACGGGCCAAGTCATTTCTCGCTACCCTGATGCTGCGCCTATTCCTTTCACCATCCTAATCAACCCGGTCATCACACCCATCGGGGACGAGATGCAGCATGATTGGGAAGGCTGCCTGTCTGTACCGGGTTTGCGAGCTGTGGTGCCTCGATGGCAGCACATTCAATACACGGGATTTGATGAGCAGGGCCAGCGCATTGAAAGAACAGCCAGTGGGTTTCATGCCAAAGTTGTGCAGCATGAGTGCGATCACTTGATTGGTATTTTGTACCCGCAGCGCGTTCGTGATTTCACCAAGTTTGGATTCAACTCCGTTTTGTTTCCCAATCTGGTGCCTGAATCAGACGATTAAAGTTTGGCCAGTCTTTCGATGGCCGCTTGAAGCGTGCTGTCTTTCTTTGCAAAACAAAACCGAATGACATTTTGGTCAAATGAGTCACCATAAAAAGCTGACATAGGAATGGCTGCCACGCCAATTTCTCGGGTTAACCATTTGCAAAATTCTGCTTCGCCCAAATCTTTCTCTGGTACCGAAAGGCTAGAGATGTCGGCGCATTGAAAGTAGGTTCCTTCCCCTGGCAATAGCTTGAATTTGGTGGCTGACAGGCCTTGCCTGAAGAAGTCTCGTTTGCGCTGATAAAACTTGGGTAAGTTCAAATACGGCTTTGGGTCTGACATGTAGCGCGCCAAACCAAACTGAACAGGTGTGTTCACTGTAAACACATTGAACTGGTGAACTTTGCGAAATTCGGTGGTCATTGAAGCGGGCGCTGCAACCGTGCCAACTTTCCAGCCCGTCACATGGTAACTTTTGCCAAAACTCGAGACCACAAACGCGCGTTGCGCAAGGCCAGGGTAGGAGCTTGCACTGTGATGCTGCAGAGGTTCATAAACCATGTGCTCATAGACTTCATCGCTGATGAGCAAGATGTTTGTGGGCGCCAAAATTTCTTGTAACTTCAACATTTCTTCGTGACGCCAAACCATGCCACTTGGGTTGTGTGGGGAGTTGATCAAAATGGCGCGAGTTTTTGAAGAAATAGCCGCTTGAATTTTGTCAAAGTCTGGCTTGAATGTGCCGGGCGTCAATGGCACCCGAACGACCACACCACCTGCCATTTCTACATTGGGCACATAGCAATCGTAGCAAGGCTCTAGCACAATCACTTCATCCCCTGGATGAACCACGGCCAGCATGATGGTGATCAAAGCTTGGGTGGCTCCGGCGGTGATAGTGACTTCAGATTGAGCATCGTAGTGGTGCCCATACAGCGACTCTATTTTTTGAGATACAGCTTCTCGCAGGGGCATGGCGCCTGGCATGAGCGGGTATTGATTCAGTCCATCTTGCATGGCCTGTGTCACGGCGTTCACAAGAGCTGGGTCGCATTCAAAATCTGGAAAACCTTGCCCCAGATTGACAGCACCTGCTTCGGCAGCCAATCCCGACATGACGGTGAAAATGGTGGTCCCCATGTTGGGGTGTTTGGAAATGAGCTGTGGTGTCATGGCAGTGCTTTTTTTCAAATTTCGTAATCATTGACATGACCCGTCATGGCTTTGGCCACCAAGGCTGCGGTTAATCTGTCGCTCAACAATTCAGCAAATTGATAGACAAAGTTTCTGAGATAAGCGCCACGCTTGAAAGCAACCCGTGCCACGTTTTTCCCCAATAAATCACCCAAAGGTCGTGCAATCAAATCGCCCACAGGGTCGTCTTTCATGGCCATTTCGGCCACAATGCCAACGCCCAAGCCCAGTCGAACATAGGTTTTAATCACATCTGAATCAATGGCCTCAAGTGCAATTCGAGGGTGCAAATTTTTACTGGCAAATGCAATGTCAATTTTTGTTCGCCCCGTGAATGAAGGGTGGTAAGTGATCAGAGCCTCTTTGGCAATATCTTCTAAGTGAAGGTGTTTTTTGTGCACCAAGGGATGGTCTTTCGGTAGCACCAACATGTGCTGCCACTCATAGCATGGCAGGGTGACCAGGTCTTCATAATTGGCCAATGATTCTGTGGCCATGCCTATTTCTGCTGTGTCGTCTAAAAGCATTTTGGCCACTTGATCGGGCGATCCCTGATGCAAGCTGATGTTGACCTGCGGATACAGTTCGCGCAATTTGGCAACAGGCAAGGGCAACACATATCTGGCTTGAGTATGCGTGGTTGCGATTGACAAAGTCCCGTTGTTTTGAGCGCTGTATTGGTCTCCAATTTTTTTGAGGTTGCCAATTTCGCGCATGATGACTTCAATGCTTTTCAGAACGTGTTGCCCTGGCTCTGTGATGCGTTTGAGTCGCTTGCCGTGGCGCGCGAAAATATCGATGCCCAGTTCTTGCTCCAACTCAATGATGGCTTTGGAGACCCCTGGTTGTGAGGTGTGCAGCGCCTTGGCTGCTTCTGTCAGATTCAAATTCCGACGCGCCGCTTCTTGTACAAATCGAAATTGATGAAGGTTCATATCAATAAGCCCAGTAAGTATGGGTTTATTATGCCTTATTGATCTAAAGCGAGCGGCAATTGACCTGCTTATTTGCCGTTAACCCAATGCGGTGTCAGTTCTCTCGCAAAGCAATAGCCGCCATGGATTGAATGAGTTCAGGTTCTTCGCCAACTGCCTGTCGCAACTCAAATGACACATTGGGATAACGACTCTTAAGCTCTTGAACCAGTTGGGGCAAATCTTCTCTGGCATGTTTACCCACCCCCAGAAACATGGGAACTATCCGAATGGAGGCAATGCCATGCTCAGCCAATTTTGAGACCGTGGAAGGCAAATCGGGTTCGGATAACTCCAAATATGCGCAAGCAACTTCTATTTGGGGCGAGAGTTGTTTCATTTGATGTGCCACGGCCTCAATAGGACGCCGCCAAAGCGGGTCGCGGGAGCCATGCGCAAACAAAATGACGGCTCGTTGCTGAGCACTAGAGGTCATGAATTGCTATTCCTTATTGACGCAAAACAAGCCACCCAAAAGTAGCCAGTGAAACCAGACTGTAAATAATGGCAGGTGCAGCAGCCGTGAGCCAAGGTTGCCAATTTTGCAAGTTGCCCATGAATCCAAAAACGTTGTTCAGCAAGTAAAAGCTGATGCCAGCCATCACGCCGCCAAAGACATAGCCAGCGATGTTGCCTGAACGAAAATGGAGGTAGGCAAATGGCAATGCCAAGGTCAACATGACCAAGCAACTCAAAGGGTAGAAAACTTTGCGCCAGAATTCAATTTCATAACGCTGTGCACTCTGACCATTGGCCGCCAAATGACGCATGTATTGAAACAAGTCGATGGTTTTCATGCGATCGGGACTCAACAAGGCCGCAGAAATCATTTCTGCGGTAATTTCGGTTTGCCAAGCCCATTGCGGCAGATTCAAGGTGTCAATCCGTGACTCCTTATTTTGACCATCGATGAAAATTCTGCGATCAGCCGGTTTTAAAAGCCAAGTGCCATCCACCATGATTTGAGCTTTGGGCGCCATTGTCATGGCTTTGAGTCGGCCGTCATTGTCAAACTCATGAATGCGAATGTTCTCTGGCTGACCTTCACTGCTCAATGATCTGACATTGACAGCAAATTGCGAGTCGGCTTGTTTTTCTCGCAACCAAGCGCCTGTTTGTCCAATGGTTATTTGGCCTTGGTAATGGGCTTTCAACAATTGCGCTTGCTTGTCAGTCCATGGCGAGATGTAGTCGCCAAAAATGAATGTCACAAAAACGAAAACCAAACCCAATTGAAAGAGAGTTTGGAGGGCGCGCCAAGGGCCTAAGCCACCCGTTCTCAAGATGGTGAACTCAGAATTTTGTGCAAATCGTGCCATCACAAAAATAGAGCCAATGAGCACAGAGATGGGGAGCAACTCGTAAAAATGGCTTGGCATGAGCAGCGCCACATACATCAAAGCATGTTGAATTTGGTAGCCCTGAAATTTGTTGCGACTCAAGGTTTGAAGTTGGTCAACCAAGTCAAAAAAAACAAACAGTGCTAAAAACCCAAGAACTACAAAGCTCACAGCTCGAATGATTTCACCGTGAATGAGCCGACGAATGGTTTTCATGATGAAACCTTTGCAGTTCGACGAAGCGGCAGAAGCCAAAGATGTCGCCACGACAAATTGAAATGTCTGAAAAGCAACCATGCCATGGCAAAGCAAAATGCTCCACCATGCAAGCCAAGCATCAAAGCGGGAAAGCTGGTCTTGCCAGTCCCAATCCAGTTTTGACCGACATTGACCATGTTGTAGTAAGAGATGAAACAAAACAAGGCAATGGCAAGGTGATAACTTTTGCCGATGCGGGGATTCACGCTGGCCACTGCGAGGCCCATGATGAGCAAATTGAGCGCCGCAAGGGGCAAGCCCATGCGCCAAGACAACTCTCCTAGGTTGATCGGAGTTGGAGCTTGAATCAGACCTAGCGTGCTCACCATTCGGCTTTGAATGTCAGAGATGGCCAATTTGGATGTCGGGTCAATTAACAATTGATAGTCTTGGAAAGCCGTCACGCGAACATCACCCGTTTGGTGGTTGAGCAACATTTGCTGACCAGACTTCAAACTTAAAAAACGCTCGCCTTGTTGAATTTCAATTTGACCTTGCTGGGCAGTGGTGACCGACTCAATAGCGCCATCTAGACTTGAAACAAAGACATTGCGCCCTGTTTGATTGTTGGGGCTGTCTTTGTCAATGAAAAAAACCCGCTTGCCACCCGACGATTCTTGAAACTGTCCAGGTGCAACGCGTTCTATGTCATTGCGCTGTTCGTACCTATTTTTGAGTTCTTGAATTTGCTTGTTGCTCCACGGCCATACAAAAAATGCCAGCAAAGCGATGGCCAAAAAGATCGGGCTGGCAAATTTGAGGAGGGGCTTGGCAAAAGAAGTCAGGCCTTTTCCGCTTGAAAACCAAATGACCATCTCACTGTCTGCATACATGCGCGACAATGTTGAAACCACGGCAATGAACAAACTCAGTGTCAAAATGGTGGTGAGGTGACCGATGACGGTCAGACCCATCACCAGCATCACTTCTGAGGGATTGACTGAGCCCTTGGTGGCTTGACCCAAAGTTCGGATCAAAATGATGGTCATCACAATTGTGGCCAAAACCACAACGGTGGCACCAAAACTTCGGGCCAAATCTTTTTGTATGGAAGAATGGAATAACATTGTCGCGTTGGAAAACCTCAATTATGAACTTCGAATTAAAAGCACTCAGCCTGGCAGCAGCCAGCAAACACCGTACGGACACCTTGATTGTCCTCATTTCTGATCAATTCCAAGCCGGTCAAGACCCGCTTTCGACATTGATTTCAAAAGCCATCAAGGCCAAAGACTTTTCATCGAAGTCGGGCCAAATGCTTCAAGCCTATGCCAGTCCTGGCATTTCTGCCTCCAAAGTTGTTTTTTTAGGCATTGGAAAGGGCAGTCCTCAGGACATCAAGTCGGCTCTCAACGCCCTGATTCCAAGCTTGAAGGCAAGCGAAACCCAAGCATTGTGCCTTGTGTCAACCGACGCTGGCAACGCTCAGCGCATTCAAAGCGTCCTTGTGGCCTTGGCCGACGGCACCTATGTGTACGGCACAACCCAATCCAAGCCCATTTCGCGCAGTTTGCGCCAAGTGACCTTGGCCGTGCCAAACACCACATCTGCGCTGGAATCTGCCTTTAAAACCACGGTCGCCATGATCAGTGGCATCGAGCTGGCCAAGGAGTGGGCCAACCGACCTGCCAACCATGCAACGCCCAGCATGCTTGGCAAAGCCGCCCAAGCCATTGCCAAATCTGCTGCTATCAGCTGTGAGGTTTTAGGCCCCAAAGAAGTGGCCAAATTGGGAATGGGCTCATTCATGTCAGTTGCCCAGGGTTCGGCCGAACCTCTTCGGTTCATTGTTCTGAAATACCAGGGAGGCGCAAAAACGGACGCGCCAACCGTGTTAGTCGGCAAAGGCATTACTTTTGATACTGGTGGTATTTCTCTCAAGCCTGCGGCTGAAATGGACGAGATGAAATACGACATGAGTGGCGCTGCCAGTGTTTTAGGCGTGTTCCATTCATTGAGTCAAATCAAGCCCAAGATCAATGTGGTGGGCCTTATCCCTGCATGTGAAAACATGCCAGATGGTTTGGCAGTGAAGCCTGGCGATGTGGTCACCAGCATGAGCGGTCAAACGATCGAAATTTTGAACACCGATGCAGAGGGTCGCTTGATTTTGTGCGATGCCTTGACTTACGCAGAACGCTTCAAACCCAAAGCGGTGATTGACATTGCCACCCTCACTGGCGCTTGTGTGATTGCATTGGGTGCAGTTCGATCTGGCATGTTTGCAACCGAAGATGACTTGGCCCATCGCTTGCAGCAAGCCGGCGACGACGCCAATGATCTTTGCTGGCGTCTGCCATTGGACGATGCCTATTCAGAGGCCTTGAAGAGCAATTTTGCTGATGTGGCCAATGTTGGTGGACGCGCTGGTGGTGCCATTACAGCAGCCAAGTTTCTGCATCGGTTTACCAAAAAATACCCTTGGGCGCATTTGGACATTGCTGGCACAGCATGGAAAGGTGGCGCCGCCAAAGGCGCTACAGGTCGACCCGTCGGATTGTTGTTGCATTACCTGCTTTCGCAAGCTTCAACGCCAACCCAAAGTACACCCAAGACTTCCAGTAAATCAGCCAAGTAATGGGCAACGCCTGAGGCCTGCCAGCCACCTATGACGCAAGTTGATTTTCATTTCAATGCGCCTGAAAAGTTGCCCTACGTTTGCCGTTTGTTGCGCAAGGCAACTGGTCAGGGCCGCAAAGTGGGCGTGTTGGCAGACCAAGACACATGCCACTTGTTGAGTCAAGCCTTGTGGAATTTGAATGCCACTGATTTTGTGAGCCATTGCTCTCTTAGAGATCCAGCCCATTTGTTGGCACATTCCAGCGTCATTTATTCATCTGACTGGGCGCTCTTGTCCCAACAATCTCAACTCGACGTGTATCTCAATATGAACGATTTGGCCCCTGAAAATCTATCTGGGGTGAATCGATTGATTGAAGTCGTAGGTCCAGAGGAGAGGGACAAAGCAAGCGCGAGGCAGCGCTGGAAACAATATGCCCAGCTGGGTTTTCAAATCAATCGATTCGATTTGGCCGCAGTGGTCCAGAATCAAGCCGCCTGACTTTTAGGCTATTGCGCCCAAGCCGGCAGTGTTGAGGGCGAACAAAGGGTCGGTATGCACAAATTCCGTGGTTTTTAGACACTGAGCCCGCGCTTGGTGAGCAAAGGCGTCACGGTAGGCTCTCTGCCTCTAAACGCTACATAAGCCGCCATGGGATCTTGTCGATTGCCAGCGGAGTAAATGTGCTCATACAGTTTTTGAGCAGGCTCTTTGGCAAACAAATCGCCGGCTTCTAAGAAAGCATCAAAGCCATCTGCGTCCAACACCTCTGCCCACATGTAAACGTAATAAGCAGATGCGTAGCCGTTAGATGAAAACAAGTGTGAAAAATGTGGCAGTCTGTGTCGCATGCCAATGGCTGGTGGCATTTGGATGGCGTTCAGGGTTTGGGCTTCGAATTTTTGGAAATCCAAGTTGTCTAAATCGGTGTTTTCGTGCAAGGCCAAATCGACCAAAGCACAAGACACATATTCAACAGTTGCAAATCCTTGATTGAAGGTTTGTGCGGCCAGTATTTTTTGAATCAGCTCGTGTGGCATGGGCTGGCCCGTTTCTGCATGCAATGCAAACTCCTTCAGGATTTGCGGTTGCATCAACCAGTTTTCATAGACCTGCGAGGGGAACTCTACAAAGTCACGAAGAACACTGGTTCCGGATAGGCGAGGGTACTTGACCTTGGACAACAAACCGTGCAAACCATGGCCGAATTCATGGAACAGGGTTCGGGCATCGTCCAAGCTCAAAAGTGTGGGTTTTCCAACTTCGCCCTGAGAAAAATTGTTGTTGTTGACCACAATGGGGCGAACTTCTTGCGTCAAGTTCATGGGGTCTCGGTAAGTGCTCATCCATGCACCCGATCGTTTGCTACTGCGTGCAAAATTGTCACTCAAAAATAAGCCGACGTGCTTTCCTTCGTTGTCGGTTACATCCCAGCCAGTGACAGAGTCGTGGTATTTGGAAATGTTGGTCACTTGCTTGAAGTGAACGCCAAACAAACGGCTTGCCACGGCGAACATGGCTTCCATGAGTTTGTGAAGTTGCAAATAAGGTTTTATTTCTGCCTCATTCAAATCGAATTTCTCTTTTCGAACTCGCTCGGTCCAGTAGTGCCAGTCCCATGCGGCCAAATCAGAAAGACCCGAAAGTTTTTTCAGGTCTTGGCCTTCCTGAATGGCCTTCAACCTGGCAGGACGCCAGACACGCATCAACAAATCTCTGGCTTTGGCTGGGCTGCCAGCCATGGTGTCTGCCAATGCATAGTCAGAGAAATTTTGGTAACCCAAAAGGCGCGCTTGGGCCAAGCGGATTTTCAAAATTTCGTGCATGACCATTTGATTGTTGTGAGGGCCTGCGTTTTCGCCGCGCTTGCACCAAGCCTTCCACATGGTTTCACGCAGGTCGCGTCTTTCGGAAAAAGTCATGAACGGTGTCAAGGAAGATCTGGACAGCGTGAATGCATGGGCATTGTGTTGCGTCAGGCCGCGGTCTTTTGCCAGTTGCTTGGCGGCACTCCTGACAAAACCTGGGAGCCCTGCAAGCTCTTCTTCTTCCGTCAGGACCAAGCAAAAAAGAGCTTCATCGGCCAACACGTTTTGAGAAAACTGAGTAAAGCAACTGGCCAGTTTTTCGGCATAAGCTGCAAATGATTGTCGATCTTGGTCCTTGAGTTTGGCGCCTGCACGGACAAAATCTAAGTGGTATCTCTCGATGAGGCGAACACTGACCGAATCTAAACCGAGAAGTTGTCTGTTTTGGTGCAACTTTTCAATCCGTTGAAAAAGCGCTTGGTTCAGGAACAAGGCTGCATTGTGTGCAGCAAGTTTGGGAGCAATGTCGCGCTCAATACTTTGGATGTCTGGAGAAGTATGGGATGCGCTGAGGTTAAAAAAGACGGAAGTGGTTTGATTTAACAGGGCGCCACTGGATTCCAGCGCTAGCAATGTGTTTTCAAATGTGGGTTCATCTTGTCGATTGGCGATATCTTGAATTTCAGTTTGATGCTTTGCCAATGCCATGTTGAAAGCTTCAGGAAAATGATTGGCTTGGATGTTTTCAAAGGGTGGCATCTCAAAGGGGGTTAGCCAAGTTTGCAACAATGGATTGGTCATGGTTTACTCAGAAATAAATAACGTTGAATATTTCACTTTTGGGTTTAACTTGCAATCAAGGCATGCGTGTAAGTAATAACCCTTCATAGCGTCGATTTGTCAAGATTTTGCATCAAGTTAGATTATTCTCCACCCTTTGGTTTCAAGTGAAATTTGTACCTGTACTGACAGAGGAAAAATGTGCATCTAGTTGTTGGTTCAACCCAAAGCAAATCCCGCCGACCCAGACAAGGTTTTGAAGGTGGCTTTTCCGGTGCCTGAAACGGGTTTTGATCCTGTTCGCGTGAATGACTTGTATTCAAACACCATCACAGGTGTAATTTTCCAGCCACTACTGACTTACGACTGGATGGCCATGCCCACTCGGTTGGTGCCCAATGCCGCCGAATCGATGCCCGTGGTTTCAGCCGACCAAACGACTTTCACATTCAAAGTGAAAAAAGGTTTGTATTTCACGCCCGATGATGCATTCAAAGGACAACGGCGCGAACTCACTGCGCAAGATTTTGTCTACACCTTGCTGCGTCATGCCGATCCCAAAAATCGAAGCCCCCAGGTTTCAGACTTTGATGACAAGATTCTTGGATTTGCAGAGTCACGAAAAAAAGCGGTGGCTTCTGGAAAATTTGATTATGACCAAAAGCACCCTGGTATGTATGCGACTGATCGCTACACATTGGTCATTCAATTGATCCAGCCCGACCGCAACTTCCTAACCCTGCTGACAAACCCATTTTCGGGTGCTATGGCCCGCGAGGTCGTAGAGAAGTATGGCTTTGAAGGCATCATGGCCAATCCCGTGGGAACAGGGCCTTACATCCTGGAGAAGTGGGTTCGGGGTTCCAAAATTATTCTCAAAGCCAACCCTGAATTTCCAGGTTTTGTTTGGGACTTTCAAGCCCCCTCCAACAACCCCGTCGAAATTCGCATCGCCAATCAGATGCAGGGCAGAAAAATGCCTCAAATTGGGCGTGTTGAAGTCAGCATCATTGAAGAGCCTCAATCGATGTGGCTGGCTTTCAGCGGCAAGGAAATTGATGCGGTAGCGGTACCGCCTTCGTTCATTGAAAAGGCGCTCACCCCCAAAAATGATCTGCTTCAGTCTTGGGTGGCGCAAGGCGTGAACATGTACCGAAGTGTTGAGCCCGACATTCGCTACCAGTTCTTCAACATGAGGGACCCAGTGATTGGTGGCTACACCCCAGAAAAAATTGCGCTCCGAAGGGCCATCATCATGGGCTTTGATGTTGATGAAGAAATTCGAGTGATTCGCAAAGGGCAAGCTGTGAAGGCACAGCAAATGGTTTCTCCTGTTGTGGCGGGTCATGACCCTAACTACAAAAGCATTGTCAAGTTCAGCCCGCTATCGGCCAATGCCTTGTTAGATCAGTTTGGCTACAAGAAGGATGCCAAGGGTTATCGAAACATGCCCGATGGCAAACCGCTGATTTTCACCATTTACTCTTCCACATCTTCCATCGATCGCGAGAGAGATGAGCTCTGGAAAAAATCGATGGATCGCTTGGGTATTCGGCTTAAGGTCAAAAAGGACAAGTTTCCTGAGATGCTCAAGCAGGGCAAGCAATGTGCCATTCCTTCATGGTCACTGGGCTGGACGCGTTCTTCTGAAGCCGAATTTGTGATGAAGTTGTTGTATTCCAAAACCATTGGGCAAAACAACTATGCTTGTTTTGAAAGTGCCGAGTACGACGCTTACTTTGAGCAGCTCAAACGCCTGCCAGATGGCCCTGAGCGTACCCGCGTATTGCACAACATGTACCGCTTGATGGAAATAAATGGGGTTTTGGGCTTGAGTTCGACAGGCATTGCGACACGCCTGAGTCATCAGCGTTTAGAAGGTTTTCGCAAGCACCCTCTGATATTGGGTGATTGGATTTACTATGACATTCAAAAACCATAAGGGGCATTGAAGCATGAGTGCCTACATTATTCGCCGTATATGGCAAATGATTCCCACGCTGGCCGGGGTCATATTGCTGGTGTTTTTTCTGTTTAACTGGATCGGTGGCGACCCTGCCTATGTGTTGGCCGGCCTGTTTTCAAGCCAAGAACAAATTGACAGCATCCGTGCTGAACTGGGACTGGATCAACCACTCGTGGTTCAGTTGTGGATTTTTGTCAAACAAGTAGCCACCTTCGACTTTGGCAACAGTTGGACAACGGGTGAATCGGTTGCAGATATTTTTGCAACGCGTTTGCCGGCGTCCTTGACCTTGATGGCGCCCTTGCTCTTGATAGAAACACTCGTGGCTTTGGTTCTGGCTGTGGGCCTTGCGTGGGTTAGAGGATCGTCTATTGATCGAGGCACCATGGTGGTGTTCACGGCGCTCATGTCCGTCAGTATTTTGGTCTTCATCATCTTGGGGCAATACGTGCTGGCTTATCGCTTGGGTTGGTTTCCAGTTCAAGGATGGAGTGACGACTACTGGAAAAATATCAGCACCTATGCACCCCTGCCCATCTTGCTTGGTTTGTTGGTGAGTATTGCCCCCAATACGCGCTTGTTTAGAAGCTTCGTGCTGGATGAAGTTGATCAGGACTACGTGCGCACGGCACGTGCCAAGGGTCTCTCTGAGCCCCGCGTGATGTTTGTGCATGTGTTGCGCAACGCGCTCATTCCCGTTATCACGTTTGTCATTTCCAATTTGCCTGGTTTGTTGTTGGGCGCATTTTTGTTGGAAAGATTCTTTGGTATTCCGGGAGTTGGTCGCGAAATTATCTTGGCCGTTGAGCGAAGTGATTTTCCTGTGATCAAGGCCGTGACGGTCTATGTGGCCATTGCCACCATGATTTTCAATTTGATTGGTGATGTGTTGTACCGCATGACCGATCCTCGAGTGCAATTGCGCTGAGACCCGTCTTTCGTTTTATGAATATGCAAATTCAATCAAATGTCGTAGCCAATGTGAGTGAAGGTGCTTGGGCTCTGGCCTGGCGTCGCTTCAAGTCTGATCGTGTGGGTGTCTGGAGCGGCATCACTGTCATCCTCAGCTTGGCCTTGGTATTAAGCACTCTTCTGGGGTCTTTGGCCTCCGATTGGGAAAAGGAAGTGGCCATCAGCCATGCACCCCCTTCATGGGCCATGGGTGGCTTCCAGGGTGACGATGCATCTGCCAACACGCCTGAGCTTGTGCTGTACGAGCCCACACCCACTGATGTGCTTGACCCTATTGCTGCGCAATGGGAGTTGGCGCAAAAAGCAGTCAAGCCTGCTGGTGAAAAGGTGAACGCGCTTGCAACGAGCCTGCCTATGGGATCTGACAAGTGGGGCAGGGATGTGTTGGCCAAGACCATCAAAGGGGCTGAAACCAGTATCTTGGTCGGTTTGGCTGCAGCCTTGATGGCCACACTGATAGGCTCTGTATTGGGGGCTGTGTCTGGCTGGTACGGGGGTGTTGTCGACGACTTGAGCAATTGGCTCTACAACGTCTTTCACTCCATTCCTGGCATTTTGCTTATCTTGGCCATTGCAGCAGTTCTCAATACCAAAGGGACCATGGCCGTGGTGCTTATTTTGGGAACCACCGGTTGGACCGGTACCTACCGACTGATGCGCGGTGAATACCTTAAACACCGCAACAGAGATTATGTGCGGGCTGCTGATGCCATTGGCGCTTCGAACAACAGACGCATGTTTGTGCACATCTTGCCCAATGTCAGCCACGTCATTTTGGTTCAGTTTTCCTTGCTCACGGTGGCCTGTATCAAAGCCGAAGTTATTTTGTCTTTCCTGGGTTTTGGTGTGCCAGTCGATGGCGTTTCTTGGGGCACGATGCTCACAGAGGCCCAAAATGATTTGTTGGTTGGCAAATGGTGGCAACTGCTATCGGCCACGGTGGCCATGTCCATTTTTGTGACCGGCCTGTCTCTTCTCACAGACTCACTCAGGGATGCCTTAGATCCCAAAGTGATTCACTGAGCTTTATCGATTGAATGCTTCTCATGGCGACACGCAGACCACCACCCCCCATCGCTCAAATTTCTGACAACTTGTTGGAAGTGAAGAACCTCACAGTCGATTTCATCAGTGCCTCTAAAGCACCTGTTCGAGCGGTTGAAGAGGTCTCATTTGTCATTCCCCGCGAACGAACTGTTGCTTTGGTCGGGGAATCTGGCAGTGGCAAGTCTGTCAGTGCTTTGGCCATCATGGGCTTATTGCCCCCGCAAAATGCCAAAGTGGCCTTGCATTCTGCCATCGAGTACGACAACCGATCCTTGTTGAATCTCTCAAGATCTGAATGGCAACTGATTCGCGGCTCCCGCATTGCCATGATTTTTCAAGATCCCATGACGTCTTTGAATCCGGTTTATACCGTGGGCTTTCAGCTGGCAGAGATGTTGAAAATTCACAAGAACATACCGAACAAAGAAGCGGCGCAGAGAGCATGTGATTTGCTCGAAGAAGTGGGCATCCCAGAGCCTCGCAAACGAGTCAATGCCTATCCGCACGAGCTTTCTGGCGGGCAACAGCAAAGGGTCATGATTGCCATGGCACTGGCTTGCGAGCCCGAGTTGCTCATTGCAGACGAACCCACCACAGCCTTGGACGTAACGGTACAAAGACAGATTTTGTTGCTTCTAGCCGAATTGCGCGAGAGGCGTCGAATGGCCATGCTGTTCATTACCCACGATCTTGGTTTGGTCAGTGAAGTGGCCGATCAAGCTGTGGTGATGCGCAAGGGAACAGTGCGTGAAGCAGGGCCCGTAAGAACACTCTTTACTCAGCCGCAAGACCCGTACACCAAGGCTCTCTTGAGCTGCCGCCCCAGCGTAGAGCGTCAGGGGCAAAGGCTCTTGACCATTGACGATTGGATGTCGGCCAACAGCTCAGACGATGTTTCGGCTTCTGCTGCGCCCTCCACAGTTGAGCCTATTGCTGTTGTCAAAGCTTCGGAATCAGACAAGCCATTGTTGGAAGTTCAGGGCCTGAGAAAAGTTTTCAAACGCTCTGGTCCTTGGTTCCAGAGTGATGACTTCGTGGCCGTTGAGAACGTCAGTTTCCAGCTGAAACGTGGGCAAACGGTTGGGTTAGTGGGTGAGTCTGGTTCCGGTAAAACCACCGTTGGCCTGTGCCTGCTTAGGCTCCATGAGGCCACAGCTGGCAAGGTCTTGTATGAAGGCAAAAACTTGCTTGAAATGAGCAACTCAGAGTTTGCTACTTACAAGCGCAGGTTGCAGATTGTTTTTCAAAATCCTTATGCGTCCTTGAATCCAAGATTCACAGTGGGTGAAATTTTGAGCGAACCCATGCAGCTTCACGGGATTGGTCAGAACAGCGCCGACTGGGAGAAAAAATCTTTGTCATTGCTCGACAAAGTGGGCATGCCGGCTTCGGCACTCAAACGCTATCCATTTGAATTTTCTGGCGGCCAACGCCAACGCATCGCCATTGCTCGGTCTTTGAGTTTGTCGCCCGAGGTGGTGGTGTTGGATGAAGCCGTTTCTGCTTTGGATGTCTCTGTTCAAGCCCAAGTGCTCAACTTGCTTAAGGATCTGCAAAAAGATCTGGGACTGAGCTATCTGTTTATCTCACACGATTTGGAAGTTGTGAGATACATGTCTGACTCTTTGCTGGTGATGAACAAAGGTCAAGTGGTGGAGCAGGGTGATGCTGCAAGTATTTACCAGCAACCCCAGCATGCTTATACCCAAACCTTGCTAGCAGCTGTGCCCAAACTTCAAGAGTCATTCATTTGATGGCTGCCTGACAGGAAAGTGACATCAGGCTTTGGCTTGATTGATTTCGGGTAATTTTTTAATAGACCTCAATTGAGGCCTGATGTAAGCAACGATGGCAACCATCAGGGTGCCAAGGCCTGCACACAGCAAAGAACTGCGCATGCCAATGTGCTCAGCCATCCAACCTCCTAAGATGGCCCCAGGCCCAGCAGGCAGCGTGATCAACCAACGCATGGTCGTGGTCATTCTGCCCAAGAGGTCGGTGGGTGTGTATGACTGCCTGAGCGACAAAAAATTGACGAACAGCAAAGTGGCGCCCCAACTAAAGCAAAGCAGCATCCATGCAAAGAGAAAAATGCTTGGTAAATGTCCTTCAAGCAAAAGAAGGCTTAACCATCCGATTGAGGTGATGACAATGCCAAGAATCAGTGCCGGCCCTAAACCGATGCGTTTTGAAATAGGCGGCCCCGCCATGCCACCTAAGATGGAACCCAAGCCCATGGCCACAAAACTCAAAGCCACCAATGCCTCATCCAAGCCCAGATCTTTGACGGCAAAAATGATCTGAACTGACAGCGCCATTTGTGCAAAGAATTGCCAAGCCCCCACAACCACGGCCATTTCAATCAGCATGTTGTGAGAGCGAACAAAATTAAGACCCTTCATCAGTTCTGCTTTGAACGAACGGTCCTTCCAAGTCGATCTGGGTGGCACTTGTTCATGGATTCGTATCCCTTTGAGCATGACCACTGAACCAATCAGCAAAATGGCGTCCATGACCAGTGCCAAAGGTGCGCCCAATACTTTGATCAAAATACCCGCTAAACCTGGCCCCATCACTTCAGCCATAGAACCTGCTATGGCATTTTGGGAATAGGCTTCCACCAGTTTGTCGCGCCCGACCAGCTGGGTCAACACCAGCTGTGAGGCCGAGCCAGCAATGGTGTAAACAGCACCAATGGCAAAGCAAACTGCATACATCCATCCCATGGTGAGTAAATCGAGGGCCCATGCCAGAGGTATGGTGAGCAATGAGAGGCCCATGACAAATTCGCCTGCAATATAGACAGGCAGCTTTTGCATGCGATCTAGCAAAACACCACCAGGCAAAGACAAAAGCACAAAGGGCGCAATTTCCATGGCTGTGAGAAGGCCCATCTGAGTGGGAGAAGCATCTAGCAAAAAGACCGCGGTGAGAGGGAGGGCTAGAAGCGTAATTTGCCCACCCAAATTGCTGAATAAAATTGAAAACCACATCCGCTTGTAGCCGGGGATTTTGAACAATGGACTTTGAAAAATATTCATTCGGTTAACAATTACTCAGTGCACAGGGCATGTCAATTCAGCTTAGGCTTTTACAAGGCCTTAAAAAAGAAAACCCCACTAAAACGGTGTTCTAGCAGGGTTTCATATGTGGCGGAGCAGGCGGGATTCGAACCCGCGGTGGGGATAAACCCACACACGCTTTCCAGGCGTGCGACTTAAACCACTCATCCACCGCTCCGAATGGGCTGATTCTATCAGAGGATCAGATGGAAAATGACAGTGAGAGCGTACCTTGGTATTCGAAATTAGAACGGCAAAGGTCTTTAAATTCTTTACACTTATGGTTTGAACATTGAATTGGGCGCCTCATGAAATTCCGTTTTCCGATTGTCATCATTGACGAAGATTACCGTTCTGAAAACACATCTGGTTTGGGAATTCGCGCCTTGGCGCAAGCCATCGAAACTGAAGGATTTGAAGTGTTGGGGGTTACCAGTTATGGCGACCTTTCGCAGTTTGCGCAACAGCAATCACGCGCCAGTGCCTTTATTTTGTCGATTGACGATGAGGAGTTCACGCCCGGCCCCGACCTCGATCCTGCTGTTTTGAGCTTGCGTGCCTTCATTGAGGAAGTGCGTCGCAAGAATGCGGATGTGCCCATTTACATCTACGGCGAAACCAAAACTTCTCGCCATATTCCCAACGACATCTTGCGCGAACTGCATGGCTTCATTCACATGTTTGAAGACACGCCAGAGTTTGTATCGCGCCACATCATTCGCGAAGCCAAGAGTTATTTAGAAGGCGTCCAACCACCTTTCTTCAAAGCCTTGCTTGACTACGCAGAAGACGGATCGTACTCCTGGCATTGCCCGGGTCACTCAGGCGGTGTGGCGTTCTTGAAGAGCCCTGTGGGTCAGATGTACCACCAGTTTTATGGTGAAAACATGTTGCGTGCCGACGTTTGCAATGCAGTGGAAGAGTTGGGTCAATTGCTTGACCACAACGGCGCTATTGGCGAAAGTGAACGCAATGCCGCCCGCATTTTCAACGCGGACCATTGTTTCTTTGTGACCAATGGCACCAGTACCTCCAACAAAATGGTGTGGCACCACACAGTAGCCCCTGGCGATGTGGTGGTGGTCGATCGCAATTGCCACAAGTCAATTTTGCACGCCATCATCATGACGGGTGCTATTCCCGTCTTCTTGAAGCCTACGCGCAACCATTACGGCATCATTGGCCCCATTCCTCAAAGCGAATTTGAAGTGGCCAACATTCAGTCCAAGATCAAGGCCAACCCCTTGCTCAAGGGCGTGGATGCCAAGAAGGTCAAGCCCCGAGTCATGACCCTCACGCAGTCAACTTACGATGGCGTGTTGTACAACACCGAAACCATCAAGGGCATGCTGGACGGCTATGTAGAAAACTTGCACTTCGATGAAGCCTGGCTCCCGCATGCGGCCTTTCACCCTTTCTATGGCACCTATCACGCCATGGGCAAGAAGCGCCCACGCCCCAAAAACTCAGTGGTGTATGCCACGCAGTCCATTCACAAGTTGTTGGCTGGCATTAGCCAAGCCAGTCATGTGCTCATTCAAGATTCGCAAAACACCAAATTGGACCGGCATTTGTTCAATGAGGCCTACCTGATGCACACCAGCACCAGCCCGCAGTACAGCATCATTGCCAGCTGCGACGTGGCAGCGGCCATGATGGAGCCACCTGGTGGCACCGCTTTGGTAGAAGAGAGCATTGCCGAGGCCTTGGACTTTCGCCGCGCCATGCGCAAGGTGGATGATGAGTATGGCAAAGACTGGTGGTTCAAAGTGTGGGGCCCAGAGAATTTGGTGGATGAGGGCATTGGCCGTGCAGAAGACTGGATCATTCGCAGTGACTCGCGCAAGAAGGGCAGCAAGTGGCACGGCTTCGGTCAAATGGCCGATGGCTTCAACATGCTCGACCCCATCAAGGCCACCATTGTCACGCCGGGCTTGAATCTGGATGGCAAGTTTGACAAGACGGGTATCCCTGCCTCAGTACTCACCAAGTTCCTGACAGAGCATGGTGTTGTGGTTGAAAAAACGGGCCTGTACAGTTTCTTCATCATGTTTACCATTGGCATCACCAAAGGCCGCTGGAATTCTTTGTTAACTGCCTTGCAGCAGTTCAAAGACGACTATGACCGCAACCAACCCATGTGGCGCATCATGCCGGAGTTCTGTCAGAAGCAACCTAAGTACGAGCGCATGGGGCTGCGTGATTTGTGTCAACACATTCACACTTTGTATGCCAAATATGACATTGCGCGTTTGACCACTGAAATGTATTTGTCAGACTTGACGCCTGCCATGACACCTGCCGATGCTTATGCTCAAATTGCCCGCCGCAAAACGGAGCGTGTGGCAATCGATGAGTTGGAAGGTCGCATCACGGTGGGATTGGTTACGCCTTACCCCCCTGGCATTCCGCTGTTGGTGCCTGGCGAGGTGTTTAACAAGAAAATTGTTGACTACCTGAAGTTCTCACGAGAATTCAATATGCAATGTCCAGGCTTTGAAACCGACATCCATGGTTTGGTAGAAGAAATTGGCGAAGATGGAATCAAGCGTTATTTTGCAGATTGTGTTGCCGTTTAAACACGCTTCCTGTGTGATTCAAAATTTGTCCATCATGGTGTTCTAGAGACGGGTGCCCCATACGAAGCTCTGTTTCGTTGTGTTATTACAACAGGCCCCGCTTTATGAGCATCTTTTTGGTGATGTGAAATCACGACTGAAAGAAAGCATTCTCAATGAGAGTTGAGGGCCTACTCGATGCCGCCGACCACATGGCTAAATCCGCCGTCGACATAAATAATTTCAGCTGAAATGCCTGCGGAAAGTGGGCTCATCAAAAATGCTGCTGTATTTCCAACATCCTCGATGGTCACATTTCTTCGAATGGGCGATGTTGCGGCAACAGCGCTCAAAATTTTGCCAAAGTCTTTGATGCCAGAAGCTGCAAGGGTTTTGATGGGGCCCGCACTGATGCCATTGACCCTGATTTTTTTGGGTCCTAAGGAATTTGCCAAGTACCTGACAGAGGCTTCAAGCGAGGCCTTTGCAAGACCCATGGTGTTGTAGTTGGGAACGACCTTGAGAGAGCCCAAGTAGGTGAGAGTTAACAAGGCGGCATCTTCTCTCAAGTAGGGTAGAGCCGCTTTGGCCATGGCTGGAAAACTGTAGGCACTGATGTCATGCGCAATCTTAAAACCCTCACGACTTAAGCCTTCCATGAAATCGCCAGCAATGGCCTCTTTGGGCGCGTAGCCAATGCTGTGCACAAAGCCATCAAATTGTGGCCAGTGTTGCGACAAGTCTTGAAATAACTTGTTGATCTGTTCGTCGTTGCCAACATCACAATCAAATATGAGTTTTGAATTGAAGTCTGCCGCAAATTCAGTGATGCGGTCTTTGAATCGCTCTCCCACATAGCTGAAAGCCAACTCAGCGCCTTGTGCATGACACGATTTCGCAATGCCATAAGCGATTGACCTGTTAGAAAGAACACCTGTGATCAATATTTTTTTGCCGGATAGAAAGCTCATTTTGGTTCTTGTCAAGTTGCGTTATCTTGTATTTTGACACGATACACCCCTAAATTTGGGCACAATAAGCGCTTGTTGAAAAGGGTTGAACGTTGAACTTCGATAAAAGTCATTTCTGGAAAATTGGGGCCGGCTTGTTGGTAGCTGCTTTGATTTCAGGCTGCAACGGTGTTTCCAACGAACCCGTACCCAAGGCCTTGCTGGCAGAAAATGCCCTCTTTACGTCCTATCAAGAATCGCCCAAATATTTAGATTCCACCTCCTCGTACAGCAACAACGAAACGCCCTGGACCTATGCGGTGTACGAGCCGCCACTCAAATACCACTATTTGAAGCGCCCCTATGAGTTAGAAACCCGAACGCTAACCCAAATGCCATCGGTTAAATATCTGAGCAAAGATGGACGAGAGCTTTCTGCTCAATCATCTGCTGATCAAATTGCCGAGAGTGTGTTTGAGCTCAAAATTCAGCCGGGCATCATGTATCAGCCCCATCCAGCTTTTGCCAAAACAGCAGATGGCAAACACCGTTATTTGGCCTTGACTGATTCCGACATTGAAGGAAAGCGACGCCCGTACGATTTTGAGCACATGGGCACGCGTGAGTTGCTGGCAGAGGACTATGCCTACGCCATCAAGCGATTGGCCACCCCCCGAGTGAAGTCGCCTTCATTCGGATTTTTGTCTGAAAAAATAATGGGCTTGGCCGATTACGGCAAACACATCAAAAGCGTCAATGAGCAACTCAAGCAAGGTAAGTCTGCTCGTGAAGCCGGTCCATTGGGTCATCTACCATGGCTCGACTTTCGAGAGCACGCGCTTTCAGGCGTTGAAGTGGTTGACGCGCACACTTTGAAAATTCGGGTGTTGGGCAAGTACCCTCAATTTAAATATTGGCTGGCCATGACTTTTTTCGCACCCATTCCATGGGAGGTTGATGCGTTTTACTCTCAAGATGGCATGTCACGTCGCAACCTCAATCCAGACACATGGCCGGTGGGTACAGGTCCCTATATGTTGACGGAATACATTCCCAATTCACGCATGGAATTGGTACGAAATCCCAACTACAGAGGTGTTCCTTATCCTTGTGAGGGTGCGCCTGGCGATCAAGAAAAAGGCTTGTTGAAGGATTGCGGCAAGAAGACGCCGTTTGTCGACAAAGTGGTTTCTGTGATTGAAAAGGAGTCCACCGCCTTGGCCACCAAATTCATTCAAGGCTATTACGACATGCCGCAACTTGAACGGGGCGAGCCGGGCATTGGATATCAAGTGTCAATTCAAGATGGCACGGGTCGAGCCAAAGAGTTATTGGACCGGAAAATTCAATTGCCCAGCACCATTCAAGTGGGTTTTTGGCACTTTGGTTTTAACTGGTTAGACCCTGTGGTGGGACTTGGTAAAACGCCTGAAGACAAGATTAGAAACAAAAAACTTCGACAAGCCTTGGCCATTGCATTTGATTTTGAAGAGTATGTCTCTATTTTTGAAGACGATCGCGCCCAGGTGAACCACAGCGTGGTGGTGCCTGGTTTGTTTGGCAACAATTTGTCGCAACCCAACCCTGTCATTTACGACAAATTGCCAGATGGCAAATACAAGCGCAAATCGATTGAGGCTGCCAAGAAATTGATGGTTGAAGCGGGTTATCCCAACGGCCGCGATGCCAAGACGGGCCAGCCACTTGTTTTGAATTACGACACCCAAGGCGTTGGCCCTGGCTACAAGGCCAGATTAGATTGGGTGTCCAAGCAATTTGCCAAACTCAATATCCAAATTGAAATTAGAAACACCGACTACAACCGCTTTCAAGACAAGATGCGCAAAGGCTCTGCGCAGTTCTTTTTCTGGGGTTGGTTGGCGGACTATCCCGATCCGGAAAACTTTTTGTTCTTGCTCTATGGCCCCAACTCCAAGGCTAAGTTTGATGGCGAGAATTCAAGCAACTATGCCAACGCAGAATACGACAAGTTGTTTGATCGCATGAAAGACTTAGACGACACGCCAGAACGTGCCGCCATGATTGCCAAAATGATTGAGATCACCCAAGACGAGTTGCCCATGTTGTATGGTTGGTCGGAGGAGTTTGGTGGTAGCAAAATCAAAGAGTGGAATCAAGGCATTTGGTGGCCTGTGGCCATCTTGCCATTGTTGCTTCTGGCATTGGCTTGGCCAGCATGGCAAGCTTGGCGCAGGCGTCAATCGCAACAAGCTGTTCGAGCCACCTCACAAGCACAAAGGAGGCTGTGATGTTCAGTTTCTTAACCCGTAAATTGGCCTATGGATTTGCCATTTTGATTGGCATCAATTTGCTCACTTTTGTGTTGTTCTTCAAGGTAAACACACCCGATGACATGGCACGCATGCAACTGGGTGGCAAGCGCGTCACGCCCGATGCCATTGAGAAATGGAAAGCAGAACGTGGGTATGACAGACCCTTGTTTTTCAATGAAAATGAGCAGGGTATTTCTCAGCTCACTAACACCTTGTTTTTAGACAGCTCCTTGCGCATGTTTGCCTTTGACTTTGGCCGTGCCGACAGTGGCCGCGACATTGCTTCTGAAATTGTTCGGCGCGCAGGACCATCCCTTGCACTGGCGCTGCCAACCTTTGTGGTGGGCTTGGGCATTTCTGTGGTGTTGGCTTTGGGGCTTGCGTTTTTCCGAGGCACCTATCTGGACTTTTGGGGCACGGTACTGTGTGTGGTGTTCATGTCGATCTCCTCACTTTTTTTCATCGTGATCGGGCAGTTCATGTTCTCGCGAGTTTTGCAGCTGATGCCTGTGTCAGGCTTTGCCCCGGGCTTGGATGCTTGGCGATTTTTAGTCTTGCCCATCGCCGTTGGCATCTTGGCTCGCTTGGGAGGTGAGGTCAGGTTTAACCGCACCTTGTTCATGGAAGAAATTGGCAAAGACTATGTACGCACTGCACGTTCAAAAGGCTTGTCGGAGGCCAGGGTGATGCTGAGCCACGTACTTCGCAATGCGCTCATCCCTATCTTGAGCGCTTCGGTCGCGGTCATTCCCTTGTTGTTCATGGGCAGCCTCATTACCGAATCTTTCTTTGCCATTCCTGGATTGGGCAGCTATTTGATTGAAGCCATATCGGGACAAGACTTTGCCATTGTTCGCGCTATGGTGTTCATTGGCTCCTTTTTGTACATCCTAGGTTTGATTTTGACCGACATCAGCTATACCTTGGCTGACCCACGCATTCGATTGCAGTAAGCGCACCATGCAACCTGTATTTTTACTAACTGACTTGTTTGTCTATGGCATCTTGCTGTTTGTGCTTTGGTACATCTGGCATGTGCGTTCCGATCGCAATCTCAGAGCCAACTGGCGTTTGGCCATGCAGCGCCCTGTGGCTATGGTGAGCAGCATGGTGCTGGGCTTCTTTTTGGTTGTGGCCCTCACAGACTCCATACACTTTCGGGAAGCGCTTCCAGCAGCACCCGGCCAAGCTACTCAATATTCATCTGAAGCCAGCTCGGTTTTAGACAAAGTGCTTGAGCCCTTGGCAAAAGCACGTGAGCGCAGTTATTCGGAGCCATTGTCTGCCGTTGGATTCAGAAAAGAAACTTTTGAGCGCGATGGCGTGTCTGTTCGTGACTATCCAAGGCTGAGTTTTGGCGGGCAACATTTGGCGGATCCAGCACAAGAGTTGTCCGCTGATGTCTCAAGCAAAACCTGGTCGTCTTTGGGTTTGAGCTTGATCATCATTGGTGTGACTTTTTTGATAGGCCTAGCTTGGGCTGCAGCTCGAACGGGTCAAACTTTCTCTGCAGTTTGGTCAAGGTTTCAATCAGGTCAAACCGATTGGCCATGGCGATCAATGGCCATCACTTTTGCGCTCATGGTTTTGTGCATCTCTTGGGTGGCCGTGTTGTCTCAGGGGTATCACGTTTTTGGCACCGACCGCACTGGCAATTCTGTGTTGGTCTTTGCACTTAAAAGCGTTCGCACAGCGCTTGTCATTGGTGGCCTTACCACCTTGGTGGTTTTACCCTTGGCATTGTTGTTAGGCGTTATGGCGGGTTATTTGCGCGGCTGGGTGGATGAGGTCATTCAGTACATCTACACCTTGTTGGCTTCCATTCCCGACGTGCTTTTGATTGCAGCGTCTGTGTTGCTGTTGCAAGTGTTCATTGATAAAAACCAAGGCGTGTTTGAAACGGCCTTAGAACGCGCTGATGCACGCTTGTTTTTCCTTTGTTTGATTTTGGGGATTACCTCCTTCACAGGACTGTGCAGACTGGTGCGAGGTGAAACCTTGAAACTCCGGGAGCTTGAGTACATTCAATCTGCGCGTGCTTTTGGTGTTTCAACGCCGCGTGTTTTGTGGCGTCACATCGTGCCCAACTTGATGCACTTGGTTTTGATCAACACGGTCATGCAGTTTTCCAGCTTTGTTTTGGCTGAAGCGGTGCTGTCTTATGTGGGTGTGGGTGTAGACCCCAAAACTGCCAGCTTTGGTGTGATGATCAATACGGCGCGTGCTGAACTGGCGCAATCGCCCTTGGTATGGTGGTCTTTGACCACGGCCTTTGGTTTCATGTTCCTCATTGTGCTCAGTGCCAATTTGTTGGCAGATGCTGTGCGCGATGCCTTTGATCCTCGAACCCGCTTGCGCAGTGTCACGCCTGTGGCTGCCAACTCAAAAGTTGGCACCGAAGGAGCTACCGCATGAGTACGCAATTGAATGTGCAAAATTTGGTGGTCGACCTGCAAACTGAGGTGGGCATGGCCCGCGCAGTGGATGCACTCAATCTCACCTTGAGCAAGGGCCAAACCTTTGCGTTGGTGGGAGAGTCGGGTTGCGGCAAGTCCATGACGGCTTTGTCCTTGCTTCGACTGTTGCCCGACAACGCCGTGATTCAAAGTGGCCAAGTGCAGTTGAGTGACGTCGATGTTTTTCAGCTGAGTGAAAACCAAATGCGAAGCATCCGAGGGCGACGCATTTCCATTATTTTTCAAGAACCATCCAGCAGCTTAAACCCTGTGATGACGGTGGGTGATCAAATACTGGAGGTCATTTTTCAACACACCCAATTGCAGGGTGCGCAAGCTCGTGCGCGGGCGGTAGAGTGGTTTACCAAGGTGGGCTTGCCAGAGCCTGAACGCCGCATGGGCAGCTATCCCTTCGAAATGTCTGGGGGCCAGTTGCAAAGGGTCATGATTGCCATTGCTTTGGCAGCCGAGCCCGATTTGCTCATTGCCGATGAGCCCACCACGGCTTTGGACGTAACCATTCAAGCCCAGATACTCGATTTGCTCAAAAGCCTTCAGCAAGAGCGTGGCATGGCCATGTTGTTGATCACGCACGATTTGGCAGTCGTGAGTGGCATGGCAGACCAAGTGGCCTTGATGTATGCCGGACAAATTGTGGAGGTGGCTTCCGCGGCCGACTTCTTTGTCAGACCCTCACACCCTTATGCCAAATTGTTGTTGCAAGCTTTGCCAGGTGAAGATTTGCGAGGCAGGCAGTTGGCTGCCATCCAAGGCACAGTTCCTCCCCTAACGCAAGCATTCAAGGGGTGCAGATTTGCGCCGCGCTGCCCCTATGAAACAGAAGCATGCACCGACAAAGCAGTTGCCATGTCTGCCTTGTCCGATACGCACCATGTGCGATGTGTTCGACTTCATGATGCGGGTCTGCAATTCTTGAGCTTGCCACCTCTGCTTGACCGTGCTCAAGCCATGTCAAACGACCACTCAGCCTTGCTTTCTGTCAAAGACTTGTCCGTTGCATATGCCCTGGGCGGTGGTATTTTTGGAGGCAAAAAAACCTTCCAAGCAGTGAACAAAGTGAGCTTTGAGATTCAGAAAGGCCAAACTTTAGCCTTGGTAGGCGAGTCTGGTTGCGGCAAAACCACCATTGGCAAGGCACTGCTACAACTGCTCACGCCGCAAACCCAAATTGGCGGCCAAGCTTTTCTCAATGGCAAAGACTTGTTCACTTTAACGGGCCAAGAGTTGCAAGAGTCTCGTCGTCAGCTGCAAATTATTTTTCAAAATCCCTTTGGTTCCTTGAACCCTCGCATGCGAGTTTTAGAGATTTTGGAAGAGGGCATGAAGAGCCTGCACCCCGATTGGTCGGCAGATCAAAGACGTGCTGACCTGAAAACCCTCATGGACCAGGTGGGGCTGAGGTCTGATGCCTTGGACCGCTATCCCCATGAGTTTTCGGGTGGGCAGCGCCAGAGAATTGCCATTGCACGCGCTTTGGCCGTCAAGCCCAAACTGATTGTTTGTGATGAGCCCACCTCCGCACTCGATGTGTCTGTTCAGGCCCAGATTTTGAATTTATTGCGTGAACTGCAAGATTCCTTGGGGGTGAGTTACCTTTTTGTGACGCACAACATTGGTGTGGTGGCCTATTTGGCCGACAAAGTGGCGGTCATGCATGCGGGACAAATTGTTGAAATGGGTGATGCTTCTCAAATTTTGAACAATCCTCAAGATTCATACACAAAAACCTTGCTTTCAGCGGTTCCCAAGCTCAATCAGGCCTTGGTGTAAATGGCGCTTTTTTCCAACATTTCCTTTCCAAATCAAGTATTTATGGATTAGAATGCGAGCTTCACGACCAAACGGGCGGGTTTTCACCGCCCGTTTTTTTTGGTCGATCGATTAATGAGCAGGGTTCGTACTAGGTATATCAAGCGTGGCATTGCAGCAGATTGTTGAAGAAACCGTGGCCGGTTTGGGCTATGAACTGGTAGAGATTGAACGCTCTGCCGGTGGTCTCTTGCGCATCACCATTGATAACCCTTGGCAAGAAGGCATTGATCGGTTTGAAATTCCTTTTGTCACAGTGGAAGACTGTGAAAAGGTCAATCGTCAGTTGATGTTTGCTTTGGAAGTTGACGGTGTTGAGTACCGCCGCCTGGAAGTGTCATCGCCTGGCATTGATCGTCCGTTAAAAAACGAACGCGACTTAGCGCGTTTTGAAGGTGAGCTCATTGACATCACGCTCAAGGCCCCCATGGGAGAGGCCGCAGCAGGTTTGGTCAATGCCACCCGTAAGAAGTTTCGAGGGACGTTGGAAAAAGCAGAGTCCGGCGAAGGCTGGCAAATTGTTTGGTCCGACGCACCTGAGCCAAAACCAGGCGCACGCGTGAGTAAAAAGCGTCCGCCTGTGCCACTTCAGGCACTTGGCTTTTCGTTAGATGAATTAAGAGAGGCGCGACTTGCGCCTGTGGTTGATTTCAAGGGCCGCAAGCCCAAAACAGACTTAGGAGAGTAATCACATGAACCGCGAACTGTTGATGTTGGTCGAAGCCATCTCACGTGAAAAAAATGTTGAACGTGACATCGTTTTTGGCGCTGTTGAATCTGCATTGGCCCAAGCCACCAAAAAACTCTACGAAGGTGACGTCGATATTCGCGTTGCCATTGATCGCGACAGCGGCAACTACGAAACTTTCCGCCGTTGGCACGTGGTCCCCGATGAAGCAGGTTTGCAATTGCCCGACCAAGAAATTTTGTTGTTTGAAGCCCTTGAGCAAATTCCAGACATCGAAGTCGATGAGTACATCGAAGAAGGTGTTGAGTCCTTGCCCATTGGCCGAATTGGCGCGATGGCTGCCAAGCAAGTCATTTTGCAAAAAATTCGGGATGCCGAACGCGAAATGTTGCTCAACGAATTCATGGCTCGCGGCGAAAAAATCTTGGTGGGTACCGTCAAGCGCATGGACAAGGGCGACATCATTGTGGAGTCTGGCCGTGTAGAAGGCCGTCTGCGTCGCAGCGAAATGATTCCCAAAGAGAACCTTCGCAATGGCGACCGTGTGCGCGCCATGATCATGGAAGTGGACCTGACATTGCGCGGTGCGCCCATTATTTTGTCGCGTTCTGCACCTGAGTTCATGATTGAACTTTTCCGTCAAGAAGTGCCCGAAATTGAGCAAGGCTTGCTGGAAATCAAATCTTGCGCTCGAGACCCCGGTTCACGCGCCAAGATTGCCGTGTTGTCACACGACAAGCGGGTAGACCCCATTGGAACGTGTGTGGGTGTTCGCGGCACTCGGGTCAACGGTGTCACCACCGAATTGGCCGGTGAACGTGTGGACATCGTGCTTTGGAGTGAAGATCCTGCGCAGTTCGTCATTGGCGCCTTGGCGCCTGCCAATGTTCAATCGATTGTGGTTGATGAAGAAAAACACGTCATGGATGTGGTGGTTGACGAAGAAAACTTGGCCATCGCCATTGGCCGTGGTGGTCAAAACGTGCGCTTGGCTTCCGACCTCACAGGTTGGAAGATCAACATCATGGATGCGGCCGAGTCCGCTCAAAAACAAGCCGAAGAAACCACGGGCATTCGTGCCTTGTTCATGGAAAAGCTCGACGTCGATCAAGAAATTGCCGACATCCTGATTGAAGAAGGCTTCACCAGCTTGGAAGAAGTGGCTTATGTACCCATCCAAGAAATGCTTGAAATTGAAAGCTTCGACGAAGACACGGTCAATGAATTGCGAACACGTGCCAAAGACGCGTTGCTCACCATTGAAATTGCACGTGAAGAAAGCGTCGAAGACGTATCACAAGACTTGCGCGACCTCGCAGGTTTGACGCCTGAATTGATTGCCAAGCTGGTTGAAGCAGGTATTCACACGCGCGACGACTTGGCCGATTTGGCCACCGACGAACTCACCGACATCACCGGACAAACCGATGCCGAAGCCACCGCCCTGATCATGACAGCCCGTGAACATTGGTTCACTGGTCAGGCCTAATCTCAAAGGAGGCTAGAACCCCATATGTCCAGTAACACTGTCGCAGAGTTCGCAAGCGAACTCAAAAAATCCCCCGATACGCTGATTGAGCAATTGCGCTCAGCCGGCGTTGAAAAATCAGCAGCGTCAGATCCGCTGTCTGAGTCTGACAAGCAAAAACTTTTAAGTTATTTGCAAACTAGCCATGGCACAGCCACAGCGGAACGCAAAAAAATCACCTTGGTGAAAAAATCCACAAGTGAGATCAAGCAAGCGGATGCCACTGGCAAAGCCCGAACCATTCAGGTTGAGGTTCGTAAAAAGCGAACCTTCATCAAACGCGATGACGAGTTAGAAGCCACTTCTGCGCCTGTTGCAGAAGAGCCCGCAGCACCTCTTATTGACCATGCTGAATTGGCACGCCGCGAGGAAGAAGCGAGAAGCCAAGCCGAACTCTTGCGCCGTCAAGAAGAAGCATTGGCGGAAAAACGCCGCGAACGTGAAGCCAAAGAGTTGGTCAAGCGTGAGGAAGCCAAAGCTTCGGAAGCTGCCAATTTGGCGCAAACTGAACAAGCACCTGCAAAATCTGCTGAAGAAATTGCAAGTCAAGCCGCCGCTGTGCGTTCGGCCAAAGCGGCTGCCGCTCAGCAAGAAGCCGACAGCATCAACGCCGCTTCAAAGCCTGTCGATCCCTCTATTGCGCAGTCTGCAGAAACTGAACGAGTCAATGCTGAAAACGCAGTCAAGGCCGAGAAAGTGGCTCAAAAAAGAGCTGCAGAAGTTCAAGCTGAACAAGATGCTCAAGCCATTGTTGAAGACGAAGCTGCTCGCGAGCTCGATTTAAACAAGCGCCGAAACAAAGCTTTGGCAGAAGCCGAAGCCATTCGCGCCATGATGAGTGGCCCAGCCAAAAAAGCACCGCCCAAAGAGTTGCCAAAGGCAGATCTCAAAGCGGCCAAGGGCACCTTGCACAAACCAGCGCAAGTGCCTGGTGCTGCCCCCAAGAAAGCGCCTTTGGTCTCAGAGCCCAAAGAGACTTCACCAGGTGGCAACAAGGAAGTTAAGTCTGCCAAGTTGTCTTCTAGCTGGGCTGGCGATCCAGCCACCAAAAAGAAAGCCATTCCAACGCGCGGTGACACCAGTGGTGGTGTGGGCCGCAACAACTGGCGCGGTGGTCCCAAAAATCGCCGTGGCAATGACCGCGACCGCGAGGATCAAGTGCAAGCAGCACCGGCCGAAGCGCGCATCATTGAAGTTCATGTGCCCGAAACCATCACAGTGGCAGAGTTGGCTCACAAAATGGCCATCAAAGCATCCGAAGTCATCAAGCAGTTGATGAAATTAGGTCAGATGGTCACGATCAATCAGCCTCTGGATCAAGACACCGCCATGATTGTGGTGGAAGAGCTGGGTCACAAGGCCGTCATTGCAGCGCTTGATGATCCCGAAGCCTTTACAGACGATGAAGTGTCGCAAAGCGACGCGCCATTGTTGCCACGTGCGCCTGTGGTCACGGTCATGGGTCACGTTGACCATGGCAAAACTTCATTGTTAGATTACATTCGCCGCGCCAAAGTAGCTTCTGGTGAAGCTGGTGGTATTACCCAACACATTGGTGCTTATCATGTCGAAACAGCGCGTGGCATGGTGTCTTTCTTGGACACGCCAGGTCACGAGGCTTTCACGGCCATGCGTGCGCGTGGTGCACAAGCCACCGACATTGTGATTTTGGTGGTGGCAGCCGATGACGGTGTGATGCCGCAAACCAAAGAGGCCATCAAGCACGCCAAGGCTGCCGGTGTTCCCATTGTTGTGGCCATCAACAAAATCGACAAACCCGATGCCAACCTCGACCGCGTCAAAGGCGAATTGGTTGCCGAAGAAGTGGTGCCCGAAGAGTTTGGTGGCGATTCGCCATTCGTGGGTGTCTCCGCCAAAACCGGTGCCGGCATTGATGAATTGTTAGAGCAAGTGCTGCTGCAAGCTGAAGTGCTTGAGCTCAGAGCGCCGGTGAGCGCCGCTGCCAAAGGCTTGGTCATTGAAGCGCGCTTGGACAAAGGCCGTGGTCCTGTGGCCACGATCCTGGTTCAGTCTGGCACTTTGTCTACGGGTGATGTGGTGTTGGCAGGTCAAACATTTGGCCGTGTTCGAGCCATGTTGGATGAAAACGGCAAAGCCATTAAAACGGCCGGCCCTTCCATTCCTGTTGAAATTCAAGGCCTCACAGAGGTGCCTCAAGCCGGTGATGAATTCATGGTGCTCGGCGACGAACGCCGTGCCCGTGAAATTGCCACCTACCGTGCAGGCAAGTTCCGCAATACCAAACTGGCCAAGCAACAAGCCGCTAAGTTGGAAAACATGTTCAGCGACATGAGCGCTGGCGAAGTGAAAACTTTGCCCATCATTGTCAAAGCCGACGTGCAAGGTTCGCAAGAAGCCTTGGCTGCGTCCTTGCTCAAATTGTCAACCGACGAGATCAAAGTTCAATTGGTCTACGCCGCGGTGGGCGGTATTAGCGAGTCCGACATCAACTTGGCCATTGCGTCCAAGGCAGTGGTCATTGGCTTTAACGTGCGTGCCGATGCCGGTGCGCGCAAACAAGCCGAAGGCAATGGCGTGAGCATTCATTACTACAACATCATTTATGACGCTGTCGATGAACTCAAAGCCGCTATGTCTGGCATGTTGGCCCCCGAGCAGAAGGAAGAAGTCATTGGTATGGCCGAAATCCGCACTGTTTTTGTGGCGTCCAAAATTGGTACCGTTGCAGGTTGTATGGTTACCAATGGCCAAGTTACGCGGTCTTCCAAATTCCGTTTGCTCCGAGACAACGTGGTTATTTACACCGGCGACATCGACTCCCTCAAACGCCTCAAAGACGACGTTCGCGAAGTCAAAGAAGGTTTTGGAATTCTTTGACGTCAAAGAGATTGCACGTACCTTGTAATTTTCCAAAGAACTGCCTCACACGTCATCATGGCCCGCAAACCTACCAGCTCAGCCCATCGCGGATTCCGCGTTGCCGACCAGATCCAACGCGATCTGTCGGAGCTGATTGCGCGCGAGCTCAAAGATCCCCGTGTGGGCATGGTCACCTTGAATGCCGTTGAAGTCACACCCGACTATGCGCACGCCAAGGTGTTCTTCAGTTTGATCACGGGCAAACCTGAAGAAGCCACCATTGGCTTGAATGCTGCAGCTGGATTTCTTCGAAATGGTTTGTTCAAGCGCTTGCAAATTCACACCGTTCCCACGCTTCACTTCATTTTTGATCGCACCACCGAGCGTGCCTCAGACATGAATGCCTTGATTTCCAAGGCAGTTGCATCACGTTCTAAAGACGAGGCCTAACATGAATGCGCCACGCACCAGGGTGCAACGGCGCCCTGTGCATGGGGTGCTGTTGTTAGACAAGCCATACGGTATGTCGAGTAACGATGCTTTGCAAAAAGCCAAGTGGTTGTTGCGCGCCGAAAAGGCAGGGCACACAGGCACTTTGGATCCGTTGGCTACTGGCGTGTTGCCTTTGTGTTTTGGCGCTGCCACCAAATTCAGCCAGTTGCACTTAGATGCCGATAAATCTTACGAAGCCATTGTTGTTTTGGGCGTCCAAACCAGCACAGGTGATTTGGAGGGTGAAGTGGTTACGGAAAAGCCAGTGAGTTTTACACCTGAACAGTTACAAGTAGTTCAGGCTAAGTTCACAGGTCCGATTGATCAGATCCCACCCATGTACAGTGCCCTCAAAAAGGACGGCAAGGCTTTGTACGACTATGCGCGTGCTGGTATTGAAGTTGAGCGTGAGGCTCGTCACATTGTGATTCATTCCTTGGCACTGGAAGAAATTGCGCCAGAGAGCGGTCATCGTCGGTTGAAAGTCTCAGTCGCGTGCAGCAAAGGCACCTACATCCGAACATTGGGTGAGGACATTGCCATTGCCCTCGGTACTTGCGGACACCTTAGCGCACTGCGTCGCATTCAAACAGGTCCATTTGCTGAAGCCGAATGCCTCAGCATTCAAGAATTAGAAGCTTTGCCTGAAGCAGAGCGAGAAATGAAATTGTTGGCCGTCGATGCTTTGCTCGATGGTCATACCCCTGTCACCTTGCCCCCAGATGATGCGGGCAGATTCTTAAGCGGCGTGCGACGTCGAGGCGAATGGCCCGACAACTTGCATGTGGCTGTGTACGGCGATTCACCGCGCGCGCTCTTGGGCACTGCGCATGTGAAAGCTGGTGAACTTATTCCGGGGCGCTTGTTAAGCCCCCTAGAGATTCAATCAATTTTGGAGAAGGCCTTAGCATGAGTAAACAAATTCGTAACATTGCGATCATCGCCCACGTTGACCACGGTAAAACCACCATGGTTGACCAGTTGCTGCGTCAGTCCGGCACTTTTGCCGAACACGAAAAAGTGGTCGACACCGTCATGGACAACAATGCGATTGAGCGCGAGCGCGGCATTACCATTTTGGCCAAAAACTGTGCGGTGAGTTGGGAAGGTACGCACATCAACATCGTTGACACCCCCGGCCACGCCGACTTTGGCGGTGAAGTCGAGCGCGCTTTGTCCATGGTCGACGGCGTGGTGTTGCTCATTGATGCGCAAGAAGGCCCCATGCCCCAAACGCGTTTCGTGACAAAAAAAGCTTTGGCCTTGGGCCTTAAGCCCATCGTGGTAGTCAACAAAGTGGACAAGCCAGGTGCCAACCCAGACAAAGTGGTGAACCAGGCCTTTGACTTGTTCGATAAATTGGGTGCAACCGACGAGCAGCTTGACTTCCCAGTGGTTTACGCTTCGGGTATCAATGGTTGGACCTCTATGGAAGAGGGCGCACCCGGTGAGCAGTGGGGCCCCGACATGTCAGCTCTTTTCAACACGGTGCTCAAGCATGTTCCTCCACAAGCTGGTGATCCTGATGCGCCATTGCAATTGCAAATTTCAGCGCTCGACTTTTCAACCTTTGTGGGGCGCATTGGCGTAGGCCGTATCAGCCAAGGCACCATCAAACCCATGATGGATGTGTTGGTCATGGAAGGACCTGACGGTACTTCCATCAAAGGCCGCGTTAATCAAGTGCTGACCTTCCGTGGTTTGGACCGTGTTCAAGTGACAGAAGCCGGCCCTGGCGACATTGTGCTCATCAACGGCATTGCCGATTTGAACATTGGTGTCACGGTCACAGATCCAACGAGCCCAGCCCCTTTGCCCATGCTCAAAATTGATGAGCCCACATTGACCATGAACTTCTGCGTCAACACCAGCCCCTTGGCTGGCCGTGAAGGCAAGTACGTTACCAGCCGTCAAATTTGGGACCGCCTGCAAAAAGAGCTACAACACAACGTGGCTTTGCGAGTCAAAGAAACCGACGAAGAAGGTATTTTTGATGTGGCAGGTCGTGGTGAATTGCACCTCACCATCTTGTTGGAAAACATGCGCCGTGAAGGCTACGAATTGGCCGTGTCCAAGCCCCGCGTGGTTTACCGCGATGTCAATGGCGAGCGTCATGAGCCCATCGAGTTGGTCACTGCTGACATTGAAGAAACACACCAAGGCGGCGTGATGCAAGCTTTGGGTGAGCGCAAAGGTGAGCTCGTGAACATGGAACCCGATGGCCGAGGCCGTGTGCGTTTGGAGTACCGCATTCCTGCCCGTGGTTTGATTGGCTTTACCAATGAGTTCTTGAACTTGACACGTGGCTCTGGTCTGATTTCCAACATCTTTGACAGCTACGAAGCACACAAAGGTGAAATTGGTGGCCGCAAAAACGGCGTACTCATTTCCATGGACGACGGTGAAATTTTCACCTACGCATTGGGCAAGTTGGACGATCGTGGTCGCATGTTTGTGAAGGCCAATGACCCTGTGTACGAAGGCATGATTGTGGGCATCCACAGCCGTGACAACGACTTGGTGGTGAACGCCACTCGCACCAAGCAGCTTACCAACTTCCGCGTGTCGGGCAAGGAAGACGCTATCAAAATTACCCCGCCAATTGACCTCACACTGGAATACGGTGTGGAGTTCATTGACGATGATGAGTTGGTCGAAATAACGCCAAAGAGCGTTCGTTTGCGCAAGCGCTTTTTGAAAGAGCATGAGCGCAAGAAAGCTGGTCGCGCTTAAGTCAAATCTTTTCAGAGGCGCGCAAGGTGCTCACACTCAAACACGGTCACGCAGTTGCATTGATGGTGCTGGTGACTGCGATGTGGTCGATTGCGGGCGTGGTATCTCGTCACCTTGAGCAGGCCAGGGGATTTGAAATCACTTTCTGGCGAAGTGCCTTTACTGTCCTAGGATTGATGGTCATCCTCACCGCATGGCAAGGTTGGCGAGTATGGACAAGATTGCCTTGGCGCAATGGCTACTTTTGGCTTTCGGGATTGTGCTGGAGCATCATGTTCACAGCCTTCATGATGGCTTTAACTCTCACAGCAGTTGCCAATGTGCTGATCACATTGGCTTGCGGACCGCTTCTAACAGCATTAGGCGCTTGGCTTTTCACTTCCCAGCGATTGCCACTTCGAACATGGCTTGCCATTGGCGTTGCCGGTGCTGGGATTGCCATGATGTTTGTCAGTCAATTGCAATTGGGCGATACCAACTTTCTCTTAGGGGTAGGCATTGCACTCTGCGTTCCTTTGGCGGGCGCCACCCAATGGAACCTAACGCATCAAAGTCAAAGGTCGGGCGTTTCGATTGATTTGGTGCCTTCTGTTTTGTTGGGTGCGCTCATCTCAGCGCTCCTAACTTTGCCGATGGCATGGCCATTACAAGCCAGTCACCACGACATCAGTTTATTGGCTTTGTTGGGCATCGTGCAATTGGCTATTCCATGTACCTTGTCAGTGATTTGTGCTAGGGTCCTCAAGGCGCCTGAGATTTCCTTGTTGGCATTGCTGGAAGTTATTTTTGGCATTGCTTTGGCATGGTGGGGCGCCAATGAGGAGCCTCACCTCAGTGTATTGATTGGTGGCAGCATGGTCATTGCTGCCTTGTTTGCAAACGAATGGTTTGGATGGAGACAACGCAATGTCTGATGGCAACTTGAACAGTGCACCCGCGGGTTCTGACAACTTGGTTATTCAAGAGGTGCTTGGCAGAGTAGGTTGCATCACCATAAATCGCCCTAGGGCTTTGAATGCGCTCACGCTTGACATGGTGCGCTTGCTCACTCAGGCCTTGCTAGATTTTCAAAACGACTCCCAAGTGTTGGCGGTGTTGGTTAGGGGACACGGCAAAGAAGGCCCCTTTGGACACTTTTGTGCGGGTGGTGATATTCGGTTTTTCCACCAAGCCGCTTTGGCGGGCGACAGCAGCCTAGGCGACTTTTTTACCGAAGAGTACGCATTGAATCATTTGATTCACACTTACACCAAACCCTATATCGCCTTCATGGATGGTGTGGTCATGGGTGGCGGCATGGGCATCAGTCAAGGCGCGAGTGTTCGCATCGTGACCGAGAAGACACAAATGGCCATGCCAGAAACACACATCGGTCTTTTTCCCGACGTGGGCGGTGGTTACTTTTTAAGCCGATGCCCTGGCTATCTGGGTGAATACCTGGGACTGACGGGTCAAAAAATCAACGGCCATCAAGCCATTTTGGCTGGCCTTGCCGACGGTTTGATCGAAACCCAACGGCTCGCTCTCATTTGGAAAACCTTGCTCAGCACACCCTTTGAAAGCGGTGAAGCCGTTGAGCGCTGGCTTCAGAGCCAATTTACAAAGTTTGAGCCCGCTCAATTTCCTGATAAAGCTGCTATCGACAAATGTTTTTCTTTGGCAAGCCCGCTGGAAATTAGCTTAGCCCTTGAGCAAGAAAATACCAAATGGGCCACTGAAGCTTTGGCCAGTTTGAACAAGGCTTCACCCTTGATGGTGCATGTGGTTTTAGCGCAAATTCGCAAAGCCCGAAGCATGGGCTTGGCAGATGACCTTCGCATGGAGAGAGATCTGGTTCACCATTGTTTCCATCTCAGAGCCAGCAGCGAAACGGTAGAAGGTATTCGTGCCTTGGCCATTGACAAGGACCATCATCCTAAATGGTCGCATGCGAATCTTTCGCAAGTGGAGCCAGATGAATGGCCTTTGTTCTTTCAAAGCCCGTGGACGCCCGAGAACCACCCGCTTAGGCACCTGGTCTAAGGACTGACTAGCGGTTGCGGCTTTTCATGGCGCGCTCTACTTCGCGCTTGCCTTCACGGTCCTTGATGGTGTCTCGCTTGTCGTGCTCGGCTTTGCCTTTGGCCAAAGCCACTTCGCATTTGATAAAGCCCGTTTTCCAATGCAAATTGATGGGCACCAAGGTGAATCCTTTTTGCTCTACCTTGCTGGTGAGTCGATCGATTTCATCGCGCTTTAAAAGCAATTTGCGCGTGCGGGCTGCTTCGGGGTTGACATGGGTTGAAGCTGTTTTGAGGGGGTTGATCAAGCAGCCAATGATGAACATTTCTTTGTTGCGAATCACCACATAGCCATCGGTCAATTGAACCTTGCCTTCGCGCACAGCCTTGACCTCCCAGCCTTCTAACACCATGCCGCACTCATGCCGCTCTTCAAAAAAGTAGTCAAACGCTGCTTTTTTGTTTTCAGCAATAAGCCCCGATTTGCCGGGTCCTTTGTTTTTGGAGGGGGATGTAGCCATTTAAAGGGAGTGAAGAAGGTGCTTGCGGGTGTTGAATTTGCAACAGGGGTCTCTGAGAAATTACAATCAGCAGAACAAGTCTTATTGTATGAAGAAACTCCTCAAATCTGTTCTCATCTGGTACACCCCAGAGGAAATGTTTCGCCTTGTGACCGATGTAGACCAGTATGTGCACTTTTTACCTTGGTGCAACCATTCCAAAGTGCTGAATTTCGATGAGCATGGGATGGATGCGGAAGTGGGCATTGGCGTGGCGGGTGTCAGTCAAGTTTTTGTCACGCACAACACGCACATCCTGAATCACGAAGTTCACATGAAGCTTGTTCAAGGGCCATTCTCCAATCTTGACGGCACTTGGACTTTTGATCCGGTTGGCGATAACTCTCAACGTGCTTGCAAGGTTACTTTGTCGCTTGAGTATGGTTTTTCAAGTGCCACCTTGGCTGCCGTTGTTGGCCCTGTCTTTGACAAAATTGCAGCCAGTATGGTGGACGCTTTTGTCAAACGCGCTGAGCAGGTTTACGGCGCTGAAAGCGTGTGATGCAGATTTTGTGTGTTTTTAGCCCTGGGCCAAGACAAATGATCGAGGCTCCGCTCCAATTGGAGAAGGGTGCTTGTGTCGCTGACGCTGTTCAAAGCTTGAAATCACACCCAAAACTTCAAGCTCATCTGCAAGCTCTTGAACTCGCTTTGCATCAAAAGCGATGCCACGGCATTTGGGGCCGCACGGTTCATTCCGCAGAAACACTCAAGGATGGCGATCGCCTGGAAATCTACCGCCCCCTTTTGGTAGATCCCAAATTTGCCAGAAAACAGCGTTTCAAGGGTCAAGGCAAGGGCAGGACAGGGCTTTTTGCACGTCGGCGAGTAGGCTCTGTAGCGGGTTATTGACAAGGGTACAATCCTTTTTTTGGAGCCATCCCTTATGCGCCTGCTCGGTAAAGCACTCACCTTCGACGATGTGTTGTTGGTGCCAGCCTACTCTCAAGTTCTGCCCAAGGACACCTCGCTTGCCACCCAATTCACACGCAAACTTCGTCTGAATTTGCCCTTGGTCTCTGCGGCCATGGACACTGTCACAGAATCTCGCTTGGCCATTGCCATCGCCCAAGAAGGCGGCATTGGTATCGTCCACAAAAATCTCACTGCGCAAGAGCAAGCGGCCCAAGTGGCCAAAGTCAAACGCTACGAATCTGGCGTCTTGCGCGATCCCGTGGTCATCACCCCCGATACCAAAGTGCGACAAGTGATGGCCTTGTCAGAGGAGTTGGGTGTTTCAGGATTTCCAGTTTGCGAAGGCGGCAAAGTGGTTGGCATTGTGACGGGTCGCGACATGCGATTTGAAACACGCTATGACCAGCCGGTGAGTGAAATCATGACGCCCCGCGAGCGTTTGATTACGGTGCCTGAAGGCACAACGCCAGAAGAAGCCAAAGCGCTGTTGAACAAATACAAGTTAGAACGCCTGTTGGTGGTCAATGAGGCCTTTGAACTCAAGGGCTTGATTACCGTGAAGGACATCACCAAGCAATTGAATTTTCCCTTGGCTGCACGCGATGCTGCCGGCCGATTGTTGGTGGGAGCCGCAGTGGGCGTGGGTGAGGGTACTGAAGCAAGGGTTGAGGCTTTGGCCAGAGCTGGCGTAGACGCCATTGTGGTGGACACGGCTCACGGTCACAGCCAAGGCGTGATTGAGCGTGTGCGTTGGGTAAAGCACAACTATCCGCACATCGAAGTGATTGGCGGCAACATTGCCACAGGGGCTGCGGCATTGGCATTGGTAGAGGCGGGTGCTGACGCTGTCAAAGTGGGCATTGGTCCAGGCTCTATCTGCACCACCCGAATTGTGGCCGGCGTGGGTGTGCCGCAAGTGATGGCCATCGACAATGTTGCTACTGCATTGCAAGGCACAGGTGTGCCCCTCATTGCTGACGGCGGCATTCGCTATAGCGGCGACATTGCCAAAGCCATTGCGGCAGGTGCCAGCACCGTCATGATGGGCGGTATGTTTGCAGGAACCGAAGAGGCGCCTGGCGAAGTTATTTTGTATCAAGGTCGAAGCTACAAGAGTTACCGCGGCATGGGCAGCATTGGCGCCATGCAGCAAGGCAGTGCCGACCGCTACTTTCAAGAATCGAGCACCGGCAACCCCAACGCAGACAAGCTGGTTCCAGAAGGCATTGAAGGCCGCGTGCCTTACAAAGGATCGGTGGTGGCCATTTTGTTTCAAATGGCGGGTGGCTTGCGCGCCAGCATGGGCTACTGCGGATGCCCCACCATTGAAGACATGCGCAACAAAGCCGAGTTTGTGGAAATTACCTCTGCAGGCATTCGCGAGAGCCATGTGCACGATGTGCAAATTACCAAAGAAGCTCCCAACTACCGCGCTGACTAATTCGGTGCATTGCTTACTCTGAAACTATTTTTTTGACACTCAACGTTCCATGCAGCACTCCAAAATTCTCATCCTCGACTTTGGCTCACAAGTGACCCAACTCATTGCGCGCCGTGTTCGGGAAGCGCATGTGTTTTGTGAAGTGCATCCATGTGATGTGTCTAGCGATTGGGTGAAAGAGTATGCCCAAGATGGCAACCTGAAGGGCATCATCTTGTCGGGTTCACACGCCAGCGTGTACGAAGTGGATGACCGCGCGCCCGATGCCGTTTTTGAATTGGGAATTCCAGTATTGGGTATTTGCTACGGCATGCAAACCATGGCAGAACAATTGGGTGGCAAAGTTGAGGCGGGCACCACACGCGAATTTGGTTACGCTGAAGTCCGCGCGCACGGCCACACCGACTTGCTCAAGGGCATACAAGACTTTGCCACGGCAGATGGCCACGGCATGCTCAAGGTTTGGATGAGCCATGGCGACAAAGTCACGCAGCTGCCAGAGGGCTTCAAAGTCATGGCATCTACGCCTGCTTGCCCCATTGCAGGCATGGCCGATGAAGTACGCCGTTTTTATGCGGTTCAGTTTCACCCTGAAGTGACGCACACCATTCAAGGTCAAGCACTTTTAAATCGATTTGTTTTGGATATTTGCAAAGCTAGTCCAGATTGGATCATGGGCAACTACATTGAAGAAGCCGTAGCCAAAATTCGAGAGCAAGTGGGTGACGAAGAAGTGATCTTGGGCTTGTCGGGTGGGGTCGACTCTTCTGTGGCGGCGGCCCTCATTCACCGTGCCATTGGCGATCAACTCACATGCGTGTTTGTTGACCATGGACTTTTGCGCCTGAATGAAGGCGACATGGTGATGGACATGTTCGAAGGCAAACTGCATGCCAAAGTGATTCGTGTCAATGCCAGCGATTTGTTCTTGGGCAAGTTGGCTGGTGTGAGTGAACCTGAGCAAAAACGCAAAATCATTGGTGGCTTGTTTGTCGATGTGTTCAAAGACGAAGCCGCTAAATTGAAAGCGGGTTCAGGCGGCCACAAAGGCGCTAGCTTTTTAGCGCAGGGCACCATTTACCCCGATGTCATTGAATCGGGCGGTGCCAAAAGCAAAAAGGCCGTCACCATCAAAAGCCACCACAACGTGGGCGGTTTGCCAGAGCAGTTGGGCTTGAAACTGTTAGAGCCTCTGCGTGAATTGTTCAAAGACGAAGTGCGTGAACTGGGAGTTGCATTGGGCTTGCCACGCGAGATGGTCTATCGCCACCCATTTCCAGGCCCAGGTTTGGGTGTGCGTATTTTGGGTGAAGTGAAAAAAGAATACGCAGATTTACTGCGCCGCGCCGATGCCATCTTCATTGAAGAACTGCGCAACTTCACCGATGACCAAGGCAAATCTTGGTACGACCTCACCAGCCAAGCCTTCACGGTATTTTTGCCGGTGAAAAGCGTTGGGGTGATGGGCGATGGCCGCACCTACGATTATGTGGTGGCTCTGCGTGCCGTTCAGACCTCTGACTTTATGACAGCCGACTGGGCTGAGTTGCCCTATGCTTTGCTGAAGAAAGTATCCGGTCGCATCATCAATGAAGTGCGCGGTATCAATCGCGTGACATACGACGTGAGCAGCAAACCCCCAGCGACCATTGAGTGGGAATAACTTTTCGGACTTTGTTTGCCACACACTGACAGACGGGGCAATGTTCGAATAAGTTTTTTTCATCCTATTTGATTCACCACGGGTATTAGGGTTTACATCTACGGCGCTCTGGTGTGACATTCCTTCGCTCATGCAGTTGCGCAAGAAATAGTGCGATTTAGTCCTTACAAATTGGTTGAATTTGTGTCCATAAATTAGTCGCTTGAATCTTCTTAGTGGGAGAAAAATAACACTTAGCTGAATTAAATGAAATTTTGTTGACTTTAATAAAAGTGGTGTATTAAAGTAACAAAGTAGCTGAATTTATCAAATTGACACATTTAATTTTGGCTATCCCTTTCAACAATATTTAGGAGTTCGAACAGTGCGAATGCTAAAAAAGACAAAAATCACCACGGCCTGCATGTTAGCCCTAGGAGCTTTGATTGCTCCCAGCGCTTTCGCTCAGCAAGCCGCATCCACAGACAACCAACTAGTGATCACAGGTTCGCGCCTAAAGACTGCAGCCACTGAAGGTGCTTCACCAGTGACCATCATTGACCGTACAGCCATTGAGGCAAGCGGTCAGATTTCTGTTGCTGAACTTCTTCGCGATTCAAACTTCTCATCTTTTGGCAATACAAAGCCTCAATCTGGTAACTCTGCACAAGCCTTGTCAGACATTGACCTGCGCGGTCTGGGTTCCAACCGTACTTTGGTGCTGGTTGACGGACGTCGCATTTCAAAGGCGCCATTCACTGGTTCAGTTCAAGATTTGAACCAAATTCCTTTGGCTGCAGTCGAGCGTGTTGAAATTCTGAGCGATGGCGCTTCTGCGATCTATGGTACAGACGCTATCGGTGGCGTGGTCAACGTGATCACTCGCAAAAATTTCAATGGTGTTCAGTTTAACTACGGCAGCGGCAATCCATCAGTCGTTGGTGGTGACACAAGAGAAATGTCTCTTTTAATGGGTACCTCTGGTTCCCTGGGCCGTTTGTTCGCTGGCGCTTCATTGAACAAGCGCGGAATGATTTTTACCCGTGATCAAATTGGTGGCGATGTAAAAGGTGTTTCTAGTTTCGGTAACAACTACGCGAAATTGAACTCCAGTGGCACTGGTGCTACCGGCGCATTTGCGGCAGTTCCTGGTTTTGGATGTACTCAAGGAGACTTTTGGAATACTGCTCCAGGTACTGCCAC
>JAJTGB010000127.1 GCA_021298995.1 Comamonadaceae bacterium
GCTTGACACACATAGCGGCCATGCAAAATGAGCCAATTGTGCGCATCCTCCAAATACTGGGCAGGAATTCTTTTTAAAAGTTTGAGCTCTACTTGCAGTGGGTTTTTGCCCGGCGCCAAACCGGTTCTGTTGCCCAACCTGAAGATGTGCGTGTCGACGGCCATGGTGGGCTCACCAAAGGCCACGTTCAACACCACATTGGCTGTTTTGCGGCCCACACCTGGCAAAGCCTCCAAGGCTTCGCGCGAGCGGGGTACCTGACCACCATGTTGTTCAACGAGTATTTGGCATGTTTTCAAGAGGTTGCTGGCCTTGTTGCGGTAAAGGCCAATGGTCTTTAAGTGGCTTTCAAGCCTCTCTTGACCCAAGGCCAAAATGGCAGCGGGGGTATTGGCCACTGGAAAGAGCTTGCGGGTGGCCTTGTTCACACTCACATCGGTGGCCTGCGCCGACAACAACACGGCTGTGAGCAGTTCAAATACCGAGGTATAGGCCAGCTCGGTGGTGGGCGTGGGGTTGGCTGCCTTCAGGGTCTGAAAAAAGAGTTCGATGTTGTGAGCGTTCATGAGAGAAAATATCAGCAAAATGGCGAGATAGCCTTTTCAATTGAAGTCAAAATAGACTTTATTGACCAACTGAGTTTTGTGGAAGATACACCATGTCCTTGCAATTTGCCGATCGTTTGAACAATGTCGAGACTTCAGCCATTCGGGAGTTGTTCAAACTTCTGGGCAAGCCCGGCATCATCAGCTTTGCCGGCGGCTTTCCCGACAGCGCCATGTTTGATGTGGAAGGCATTCGCGAGGCTTCTTCATTGGCCTTGTCGCAAGAACCCGGCGCCGCACTTCAATATGGCGCCACTGAAGGCTATGGCCCATTGCGCGAGCAGCTTTCTCATTTCATGGGGCAAAAGGGTGTTCAGGGCGTCACGCCCGAACAGCTCATTGTGACCACAGGCAGCCAGCAAGCACTCGACCTCATTGGCAAAACCATGATCAGCCCGGGCGACAAAGTCATTGTGGAAGGCCCCACATTTTTGGCCACCATTCAGTGCTTCCGCTTGTATGGCGCCCAACTCATCTCGGCCCCGGTTGACGGCCACGGTGTCAATACTGAAGCACTTGAAAAACTCATTGCAGAACACAAGCCTAAGTTTGTGTATGTCATTCCCACATTTGGCAACCCAACTGGCGCATTGCTCAGTTTAGAGCGGCGCAAAAAGTTGCTTGAATTGGCCGTCAAATACCAAACCTTGATGGTCGAAGACGACCCCTATGGCGATTTGTATTTCAAAGATGCGCCACCGCCCAGTTTGTTGGCCTTGAGCGCGCAAGTACCAGGCAGCCGCGAGTGGCTGGTTCACTGTGGTTCTTTGTCGAAGGTGCTCAGCCCCGGCTTGAGGGTGGGTTGGATGATTGCACCGCCCGAACTTTTAAGCAGGGCTGTCATGTGCAAGCAGTTTAGCGACGCCCACACCAGCACCTTTGCGCAAGCCACTGCAGCCCAGTACTTGAAGGCGGGCCGCATGCCCGCCACCTTAGACAATGTGCGCAAAGTGTATGCAGTGCGGGCCCAAACCATGTGCGACGCACTGCGCCAAAATTTAGGCGATGCTATTTCGTTTGTACAACCTCAAGGCGGCTTGTTTGTGTGGGCCAGCCTCACTGGCGCGGGTGGCAAAGTGAAAGACGGCAATGCCTTTGCCAAATTGGCCATCGACAAAGGCGTGGCCTTTGTGCCTGGAGCACCGTTCTATTGCCAAAACCCCGATCACAGCACTTTGCGCTTCAGTTTTGCCACAGTGGGTGAAGACAAAATTTTGGAAGGTGTCGATCGACTCAAGCAGGCCCTCATTTGAGCCGCAGCATGAACATTCAGGGTGTTGAGGTTCTCATTGAAGGCAAGGGCCCTGAAACCCTGCTCATGTTGCATGGCTGGCCAGACACGCTTGCGCTCTGGAACGACACCGTCCATGCACTCAAAGACAGCCACCAATGCGTGCGCTTTACCTTGCCAGCATTTGATGCCAAAGCGCCATTGCCGCCCAAGTCATTGCTTGACATGGTGGCCTTCATTCACGAGGTGCTAGAGCAAGTCAGCCCTGCAAAACCCGTCACCTTGGTGTTGCACGATTGGGGTTGTGTGTTTGGCTACGAATATGCGGCCCTGCATCCCCATCGCGTGAGTCGCATGGTGGCGGTCGATGTGGGAGATCACAACTCTGGTGCACTCACCGCTGCATTGAGTGCCAAAGCCAAATGGGCTGTGTTCAGCTATCAAATTTGGCTGGCGCTGGCTTGGCAAGTGGCCAACATCTTGGGTGCTGTGGGCCGCCCTCTGGCCAATCGAATGACGCGCTACATGGCCAAAACGCTCAGGTGTCCTAGCCCCATGGAGGACATGCACGTTGGCATGAACGCGCCTTACGCCATGAAGTGGATGGGGGCTTTAGGTGGTTTGGGAGGCGCATGCAAAGCCCTGAAAATCTTGCCCACAGCTAGGCCCATGCTTTACATCTATGGCAAACGCAAGCCCTTCATGTTTCACTCGGCCCAATGGCTAGAAAAAATTGCATCTTTCCCGGGCTCTCAAGTGGAAGGTTTTGACACGGGACACTGGGTCATGAGTGCCAAGCCAGAGCAATTCAATGCCGTGCTCAAAACTTGGTTGAACTCAAGCAGCCAATAACCCCTCGACAGACCATGCACCCCCATGCACTCAAAGCTACCATCGCTTAACGCTTCAAGACGAGACATGCTGAAATGGATTGCGGCAGCAGTGTCGCCCATTGCCTATTCTTTGTCGGCTGCCCAAACACCCCTGCAGCACAATCCGTTTTCCTTGGGCGTGGCCAGTGGTTCACCCAACCACCACTCGGTGGTGCTTTGGACGCGTCTCATGGCCGATGCGGGCAGTGGCAGCCCTCAATTTGCCGAAACCGATGTCACGGTCAAATGGGAAGTGGCCGACGATGAAGGCTTTAAAGTCAATCGGCGCGCAGGACAAGTGGTGGCGCTGGCCGCATTGGCGCATTCGGTTCACTTGGAGCTAGATGGTTTGCAAAGCGATCGTTGGTATTTTTACCGCTTTCAATTTGGCGATGCCCAAAGCACCACAGGCCGAACTCGCACCTTGCCACACCCTGAAGCGGTGGTGCAAAAATTGCGCGTAGCCTATGCGTCTTGTCAGCGGTGGGAGCATGGCTACTTCAGTGCTTACCACCACATGTGCCAAGAAAACCTCGATCTGGTTTTGTTCTTGGGCGACTATATTTATGAGTACATCACTGCAGCCAACCCTGTGCGTTTGCCTACGGGTGGCTGGGTGCGCAGCCTTGCCGATTACCGCGAAAGGTACGCACTTTACAGAAGCGAGAAGGGCTTGCAGGCCATGCACGCGCAGTGCCCGTGGCTGGTCACCTGGGACGATCACGAAGTGTCCAACGACTACGCCGGATTGGAGCGCGGCCAAAGTGGCAACATCAGCTTCAACTTTGCTGCGCAGCGTGCCCGGGCCTATCAAGCCTTTTACGAGCACATGCCACTGCGGGGCAGCGCATTGACCCAATCGATACAAGGCTTGTCACAAGGCGCTGAAATGCGAATTTATGGTCAGGTTGCTTTTGGCAAATTGGCCAATATTTATTTGCTGGACAACAGGCAATACCGAGACAGGCAGGTTTGCAACAAGTCAGACGCCTTTGGCTCAGGCTTTGTCAATCCAGATCAGTGTGAAGATTGGTTCAATCCCAAACGAAGCTTGTTGGGCACGCAGCAATCGCAGTGGTTAGATCAAGCCTTTGCCAAAGCACAAAAAGATGCACGGCCATGGAATGTGGTGGCGCAGCAAACCATTTTTGGGCGCCGCGATTTTCGAATTGGTGAAGGCCACACCTTGTGGAATGACGGGTGGGATGGGTATTCGGCCGCGCGCCAGAAAATGACGCAATCGATACAAAACAATGCTCTTCAAAATCCGGTGTTTCTTGGCGGCGATGTTCACGAAAACTGGGTCGGCCATGTCATGGCCGATGCTTATAAAGACGACAGTGCCAAGGTGGGTGTCGAGTTTTGTGGTGCAGGCATCACGGCGCGCTCGGCGGGCAACTCAAAGTTGGCGGCGCGCTTGGCAGAAAATCCGCATTTTATTTTTGCTGACAGCGAACGCAAAGGTTATGGCGTGGTGGAATTCACGGCCAAGCAAATTCAAACAGAATTGCGCGTGGTAAACGACGTGCGTCAGCCAGAAACAAAAATTGAAACGCTGGCCAAGTTTGAAGTGGAAGCAGGGGTGCCGCAAGTGCACCGCAAGGCTTAAAAAACTTCCAGCAAGCGGTCTAGTCCGCCTTCTTCAATGGCCACCATGGCTTGTTCACGCACCTTGGGTTTGGCGTGATACGCCACCGACAAACCGGCCACGCTCATCATGGGCAAATCGTTGGCGCCATCGCCCATGGCAATGGCCTGCGAAGCTTCAATGCCCATGCGGGCGCAGGTTTGCAAGAGCATTTTGCGTTTTTCTTCACCGTCGCAAATGTCGCCCCAATCTTGGTCCACCATGCGGCCCGTCAATTCACCATGGACCACCTCGAGCACATTGGAGCGCGTCCAATCGATGCCCAGGCGGTCGCGCACATGGTCGGTGAAGAAAGTAAAACCACCCGACACCAGCAAAACCTTCATGCCTGCTGCTTGGCAGGCTTTCACCAACTTCTCTGCACCCGGGTTCAGTTGCAGTCGGTTGTTTAAAACTTCCTCCATATGGGCCACTGTTACGCCCTTGAGCAAGGCCACGCGCCTGCGCAGGCTGTCTTTGTAATCGCTTATTTCGCCGCGCATGGCGGCTTCTGTGATGGCGGCCACTTCGGCTTTGCGGCCAGCGGCATCGGCTATTTCGTCCACGCATTCAATGTTGATGAGGGTGGAGTCCATGTCAAAGGCAATCAGCTTGAAATGGCTCAATGTCAGTGGTGGGGTAAAGCCCTTGAGGGTCATGCCTTGAAATGTTGGCGCGTTGCTCATTCCTTATCCTTCCACCTTTTCAACTTTGGGTTGCCCCAAAGACCGCAAAATATCGCGCACCATTTGGGCCCGTGCTTTAGGGTCGGGCAGTTCGCGCTCAATGCGCAATTTGTCGTTGCCAGCCAATTGAATGTGCCTGTTCTTTTGAATCAGCTCAATGATGCGCAGGGGCTCGATGGGTGGGTTGGGTTTGAAGCTGATCACAATGACCCCCGGCGAGGCATCAACCTTCACCACCCCATAAGGCACGCTGAGAACACGCAAGCGGTGCACATCCATCAAGGTTTGGGCCTGTGCGGGCAACTTGCCAAAGCGGTCGACTATTTCTTCTAGCAAACCATCAATTTGATCGGATGTTTTGGCAGTGGCCAGTTTTTTATAAAACGACAAACGCAAATGCACATCGCCGCAATAGTCGTTGGGCAGCAGGGCCGGCGCGTGCAAATTGATGTCGGTGGCGGCAGACAAGGGGCTGAGCAAGTCGGGTTCTTTGCCGGCCTTCAAGCAGCGCACCGCTTCGTTTAACATTTCGTTGTAAAGCTGGAATCCAATTTCCAGCATGTTGCCGCTTTGGTTTTCGCCCAAGACCTCGCCTGCACCGCGTATTTCCAAATCGTGCATGGCCAAGTAAAAGCCGCTGCCCAACTCTTCCATTTGCTGAATGGCGTCTAAGCGCTGTTCGGCTTGTTTGGTCAGGCCATCAATTTCTGGCACCATCAAGTATGCATAGGCTTGGTGATGGCTGCGGCCCACACGGCCGCGCAATTGGTGCAACTGCGCCAAGCCAAATTTGT
>JAJTGB010000128.1 GCA_021298995.1 Comamonadaceae bacterium
CTCTGCTTAGCCCGGATACCGGCCAACAAGGTGGTTCTTCGCAAGAAGGGCTGTACGTTCATGCACTGTCGGGGAAGGCGGTGAGAACACTTTTGTTGAATTGATCATGAAATTTTCTTGCAAAGTCATGCTTGCCAGCTTGGCCATCCAGCCCTTGGCGTTTTCTCAAACCATGTTGCCCGACACCGTCATCACCGCCAGCCGGGTGTTGCAGCGGGCCCAAGATGCGTTGCCCGACGTGTCTCTTATCACGCGCGCTGACATCGAGCGCTCTCAAGCCCGAGACCTTCCCACACTCTTGCAAAATTTGGCAGGCATGGAAATCACTCAATCGGGCGGCATGGGGGGCGTGGCCTCTTTGTTTATGCGCGGCGCTGAATCGCGACACGCTTTGGTGCTGGTAGACGGCCTGCCCATGAACAATTTGAACTTCAATTTGGCGGCTTTAGAGCATTTGCCTTTGAACGGCATTGAGCGCATTGAGGTGGTTCGCGGCAATGTGTCTAGCCTTTATGGCAGTGCAGCTTTGGGTGGTGTGGTTCAAATTTTCACGCGCCAAAATTCAAGCAAGCTTGGCAAAGGGCCGTGGCTTGAAACCAATGCTCAGTTGGGCTCCAACCAATTCAGAAGCGGCCAAGTGAGTGCAGGACAATCGTGGGCCTCTGGTTTTGGTGTGAATGCTTCCAGTGAAAATATTCAAACCCAAGGCTTCAATGCCATCAACCCCTTGCAAAGGCCCAACACCAACACCGACCTGGATGGCTACAAGCGGCTGTCCAATGCCATCAATTTCTCTCAAGAGTTTGAGGCTGGTCGCATTGGGTTGATGCTAAGAGAAACCCATGCCGATGTGCAATACGACAGCCAGTGGGGGCCTGCCAATCAGGCCGATGAATCCAAAAGTGTGTTGCGCAATGCTTTGCTCAATGCAAGCTACAAAGCATCTTCGCAATTGCAGTGGCACTTTTCTTTGGGCCAGCAAGCCGACAAGTTGAACGCAGCGGTCACGGCCTATCCTTATTTTGTCAATTCGCAATCCAAAACATCCTCGGTGGGTGCCGTCTGGACCTTGTGGCCCCAACATTCTCTGACCTCTGGTTATGAAAGCACGCGCCAAAAAATAGCCAGCGATACCGCCTACAACCCCACAGAGCGCACTTTGGATTCTTGGCGTTTGGGCTATCAAGCGCAACTTAAAAATCAGCAATGGCAACTCAATGTGCGCCGTGATCAGTATTCGGATTTTGGTGAAGCCAACACCTGGTACGCAGGCTATGGGTATTTTTTAACGCCAGCCTTGCGTGTCAAAGCCAGTGCCTCTACAGGTTTCATGGCGCCCACCTTCAACGACCTTTACTACCCATGGGGTGGCAACCCATTGCTCAAGCCCGAAAAAGCCAGGTCCAACGAAGTGGGTCTGCAATACATTCAGGCAAAGTGGAATGCCCGACTCACGGCCTTTGAAAACAGATACACCAATTTGATTGACAACGATCAATTTTGGACGCGCACCAACATTGCCAAGGCCAAAAACCAAGGTGTGGAAGTGGCGCTGGCGGGTCAGTGGCAGATGCCAGGCTGGGGGGTGCAGCAGTGGCGCCTGAGCATGACGTCGCAAGATCCACAAAACGAAATGACCCAACAAGCATTGGCGCGTCGAGCCAAGACGCTGGTGCAGGCTGGCCTCACACAAAGCTGGGGCTACTGGGACACTGGCCTGCAACTTCGCTACAGCGGTGCGCGTGTAGACGATGCCAATATCTTGGCCGCCTACACCTTGCTCGATTTGACGGCAACGCGCGCGCTCACGCCAGATTTGCGCTTGAACCTGCGGCTTGAAAACGCCACCAACCAAAACTACCAAAGTATTTATGGCTACAACATGCCCAAGCGAGGCGTGTTTGTTGGCTTGCGTTGGGCGCCTGCGCGCTGAGGTCAGTAGAGATGCGTTTGAAGCTGAGTCATGGTTTGAAATGGATGGGGGCATGCATGGTCATTGGGGCTGGCATGTTTGCTGTCATCTTGCCGTCCACGTCATCAGCGCAAGCTTCATCTTCAAGCCAAGCTTCATCGCCTTTCAGTTTGACCGATGACCGTGGCCGTCGGGTGGTGATTGACAAGGCCCCGCAGCGCATCGTGACCTTGTTGCCGTCTTTGGGCGAAATTGTGTGCGAGTTGCAAGCATGCGAGCGCTTGGTGGGTGTCGATCGTTATAGCAACTGGCCAGAGCGCGTGAAGTCATTGCCCCAACTGGGCGGCATTGACGACACGCAGCTAGAAAGCTTGGTCAAGCTCAAACCCGACTTGGTGTTGCTGGCGCGTTCATCGCGGGTTACGCAGCGCTTGGAATCGATGGGCATCACGGTGGTAGCGCTAGAGCCGCAAAATCAAGAAGACATGCGGCGCGTGATTCAACTCATTGCAGGCGCTTTGCATCTGCCGCAACCCCAAGAGCGTGCGCAGGCCTTGTGGCAAAGCATTCAACAAAAATTGGATGCGGCGGCTTCGCGTGTCCCTGCCAAGGCCAAGGGCATGCGCATTTATTTTGAAGCGGGCAGTGGTTATTTTGCGGCAGGTGAGGCTTCCTACATTGGTGAAACGCTCAAACGCTTGGGCTTGGTCAATGTGGTCACGCCCAGCATGGGAGCGTTTCCGCAGGTCAATCCAGAGTTTGTGGTGAAAGCCAATCCACAAATTATTTTCATGGGCGAACGCACCGCCACCGATCTCAATAACCGCCCCGGTTGGCAACGCATTGAAGCCATTGCGCAGCAAAGAATTTGCGCCTTCACGCCAGCTCAGTCCGACATCATTGTGCGATCGGGCCCGCGCATTCCAGAAGCTGCTGACTTGATGGTGGCTTGTTTGAAAAGGATGTTCCCAGAATGAACGCGCGCAAAGTTCAATCGGCCGGACGCTTGGCGCTGCAGTTGTCGTTCTTGCTGTTGCTGCTCGTTGGTTTGGGGGCTTTGGTGGGCAGTGAAGGTTTTGCGGGCATGCAGCTTCAAGCCGATCTCAGCTTAATTACCGACATTCGTTTGCCCAGAACCCTAGGCGCCTGTTTGGCTGGTGCTTTGTTGGGATTGGCCGGTGCATTGGCGCAAGGCTTGTTTCGAAATCCATTGGCCGATCCGTATTTATTGGGCAGTGCATCGGGTGCCAGTTTGGGGGTGGCCATTGGCATGGTCTTGCTCACCCAGCTTAGCCAGCTCAACATGTCGCCTTGGTTCATGCGCATGGGCATCACGGGCATGGCCTTCATGGGCGCTTGGTTGGCTGTGGCTTTGTCTTTGGTTTTGTCGTGGGGTGTACAGCACACGCTGCGCTTGTTGTTGGCCGGTGTGGTGGTGGGTGTGGTGTTTGGTGCACTGGCTTCACTGCTCTTGATTATGTTTCCGCAAATTCAGGGCTCGGTGCAATCTTTCATGTTGGGTTCTACGGCTTATGTGAGCTGGGCGGCCTGTGGCTTGATGTTGGCTGTGTTGGTGCTTTCATGGCTGGTGTCTGTGGCAGCCAGCCCTTTGCTTGATGGATTGGCTTTGGGGGAGTCCACTGCCCTCAGTTTGGGTTTGCCTGTGAAGTCTTTGCGCTGGCTGATGTTGGCGGTGTTGGCTTTGTGCACGGCAGCCGCTGTGGCCCAAACAGGCTTGATTGCTTTTGTGGGCTTGGCGGCGCCGCATTTGGTGCGTGCCAGAGTAAAAGCCGTGCATGGCAAGACCTTGAGTTTGTCGTGCCTCATGGGGGCTGTGTTGTTGGGCGCTGCTGATTTGTTGGCGCGTGGCCTCATGGCACCTTTGGAATTGCCAGTGGGCGTACTCACGGCCATTTTGGGCGGTGGCTACATGTTGTTTCTCATGCGGGGCATGAGCACAAAATCTGTTGGACAGGCCGGAGGTCGCTCATGAACGCCTCATCTAAAACAGCTTTAAAAGCCAGCAACATCTCGGTCTTGCATGGCGACTTCAAAGCCGTCAATCAAGTGTCACTTGAATTGCATTCGGGTGAGTGGGTGGCGCTGGTGGGGCCGAATGGGGCGGGCAAGTCGAGCTTGCTCAAGGCATTGGCAGGCTTGACACCCGCTAGTGGTCAGGTTGAATTGATGGGCAAGCCTTGGGGACTTTGGCAGCGCCGAGAGCGAGCCAAAACCTTGGCTTGGTTGGGACAAGCAGAAGCCGGGCAAGACGACCTCACGGTGTACGACGTGGCCATGTTGGGCCGCTTGCCGCACCAAGCTTGGTTGGCATCACCCAGCGCTCAAGACCGTGCGGTGGTGGAAGTGGCACTTAAAACTGTGCAGGCTTGGGATTGGCGCTCGCGCAGTTTGGGACAACTCTCGGGCGGAGAGCGTCAACGCGTTTTGCTGGCGCGGGCGTTGGCGGTGCAGGCCGATGTGTATTTAATGGACGAACCTTTGGCGGGAGTGGACGTGCCGCATCAAGCCGATTGGTTGGAGTGGGTGCGATGCCTTACAGAGCAAGGCGCTGCTGTGGTCAGTGTGCTGCACGAACTGAACTTGGCATTGCAAGCAGACAGAGTGTGGGTCATGTCTGCAGGAGCTTTGGTACACGCCGGCTTGCCAAATTCAAGTGACACGCATCAAGCTTTGTCGGCAGTTTTTCAAAATCGACTGCAATGGCGCGAGTGGCACGATGATGGCGGGACGCGCTGGGTGGCCTTGCCAAAATAGTTTTTCAAATCTTTTTCAAATCTTTTTCAAGTGGTTTTAGATTTGAAACTGCAATAAGCCGACACGGCACACTGAGCACACAAAGGCTGGCGCGCTTGACACACATAGCGGCCATGCAAAATGAGCCAGTTGTGCGCGTCCACCAAATAGGGGGCAGGGATTCTTTTTAAAAGTTTGAGCTCTACTTGCAGTGGGTTTTTGCCCGGTGCCAAACCTGTTCTGTTGCCCAACCTGAAGATGTGAGTGTCCACAGCCATAGTGGGTTCGCCATAGGCTACGTTCAACACCACATTGGCTGTTTTGCGGCCCACTCCGGGCAAGGCCTCCAGTGCTTCGCGCGAGCGGGGCACCTGACCGCCGTGTTGTTCAACGAGTATTTGGCATGTTTTCAAGAGGTTGCTGGCTTTGTTTCGGTACAAACCAATGGTCTTGATGTAATTCTCGAGGCCATCTTGCCCCAATGCCAAAATGGCAGCGGGTGTGTTGGCCACTGGAAAAAGCTTTCGGGTGGCTTTGTTCACGCTCACATCGGTGGCCTGCGCCGACAACAACACAGCCGTGAGGAGTTCAAACACCGAGGTATAGGCCAGCTCGGTGGTGGGCGTGGGGTTGGCTTGCTTCAGGGTCTGAAAAAAGAGTTCGATGTTGTGAGCGTTCATGAGAGAAAATATCAGCAAAATGGCGAAATAGCCGATTCAATTGAAGTCAGAATAGACTTTAAACACCAACTGAGTTTTGTGGAAGATACACCATGTCCTTGCAATTTGCCGATCGTTTGAACAATGTCGAAACCTCTGCCATTCGGGAGTTGTTCAAACTTCTGGGCAAGCCCGGCATCATCAGCTTTGCCGGTGGCTTTCCCGACAGCGCCATGTTTGATGTGGAGGGCATTCGCGAAGCCTCGTCCTTGGCCTTGTCGCAAGAACCTGGTGCCGCTCTTCAATACGGTGCCACTGAAGGCTATGGCCCATTGCGCGAGCAGCTCTCGCACTTCATGGGCCAGAAGGGGGTGCAAGGCGTCACGCCCGAACAGCTCATTGTGACCACGGGCAGCCAGCAAGCGCTCGACCTCATTGGCAAAACCATGATCAGCCCG
>JAJTGB010000129.1 GCA_021298995.1 Comamonadaceae bacterium
TGTAGCTACACAAAAACCATTAAAACCTAGCACTTATGCGGCTTACGGACGAATTAAATCGCATTTCGAGTCAGGTACATTCGACCACTCTGCCACTTCTCCTGCATTCACATCTGCGGCTGGTCACTGCCGCAAATTTTAACAGCGCGCTTAGCGCATAAACTTAAGCACGAAGCTCAGTGATGCCACCCATATAAGGCCGCAACACCTCAGGCACCGTGACAGAACCGTCTGCATTCTGATAATTCTCAAGCACTGCCACCAAAGCACGACCCACGGCTAAGCCGGAACCATTCAAGGTATGTACAAGTTCATTCTTGCCCTGCGCATTTTTAAAACGCGCTTGCAAACGACGTGCCTGGAAGGCTTCGCAGTTAGAGCATGAACTGATTTCGCGATAAGTGCCTTGCGCAGGCACCCACACTTCCAAGTCATAAGTTTTGGTGGCACCAAAACCCATATCGCCAGAGCACAGCAGCATAACGCGGTAAGGCAAGCCTAGCTTTTGCAAAATAGCTTCTGCATGTCCCGTCATTTCTTCCAGCGCTTCGTAGCTTTTTTCTGGATGAACAATTTGCACCATCTCTACTTTGTCAAACTGGTGCTGGCGAATGAGGCCGCGGGTATCACGCCCTGCACTGCCCGCTTCCGAACGGAAGCAAGGTGTGTGGGCCGTGAGTTTCATGGGCAAAGCGGATTCGGCCAAAATTTCATCGCGCACCACATTGGTCAAGGTCACTTCCGAGGTGGGAATCAAATAAAGCGCTTGGCTGTCTGCGCCTTCTTCTGACTCTTGTCCGCCTTTTTTAGCGGCAAACAAGTCGCCTTCAAATTTGGGCAATTGGCCCGTGCCGCGCAAAGTGTCTGCATTGACAATGTAGGGCGTGTAGCACTCGGTGTAGCCGTGTTGCTGTGTTTGGGTGTCAAGCATGAACTGCGCCAGTGCGCGGTGCATGCGAGCTATTTGGCCGCGCATGAATGTGAAACGTGCACCAGACAACTTAATGCCAATGTCAAAGTCGAGGCCGAGTTTTTCGCCAATGTCGACGTGGTCGCGCACTTCAAAGTCAAAGGTCTTGGGGCCTTTGCCGTCTACGCTCCACTTGCGCACTTCGACGTTGCCATGCTCATCGGCGCCTACGGGCACGCTTTCGTGGGGCAAGTTGGGTACTGCCAAAAGCATGTCTTGCAGTTCAGCTTGCAGGGCTTCTAAGCGCATTGCAGATGCGTCGAGTTCGGTTTTGATGCTGGCAACACCGGCCATCACTTGGTCGGTGCTTTCGCCCTTGGCTTTCAGCATGCCAATTTGCTTGGACAAGCTGTTGCGCTGGCTTTGAAGTTCTTCGGTGCGCGTCTGCAAAGTTTTGCGCTCTGTTTCTAAAGCGCGAAACTTTTCAACGTTCAAGAAAGCTTGTGGTTTTTTGCGAGTTTCCAAACGTGCCACAGCAGCGTCTAGGTCTTTTCGGAGCAGGAGAATGTCTAGCATGTTGGTAAATATGAACCGGCCAAAAAATCAATGGCCATCGTTTAACTTAAGGCCCTTGGGCAAAGGGAATTTGATGGTTTCTGTCACGCCATCCAATTTGCGAATGGATGTAGCACCCAAGGCGCGCAAGCGGTGTATCACATCTTGCACCAAGACTTCAGGGGCTGAAGCACCAGCGGTAAGACCCACACGGTGTTTGCCAACAAACCACTCGTTTTGCAATTCTTCGGCGCTGTCAATCATGTAGCTGTCGGCACCCATTCGGCTGCCCAACTCACGCAAACGATTGCTGTTGGAACTGGTGGGGCTACCCACCACCACCAACACATCAATTTGCGGCGCCATGAGTTTGACGGCATCTTGTCTATTTTGAGTGGCGTAGCAAATGTCTTGTTGCTTGGGTTCACGCACTTTGGGAAAGCGCAGCTTTACAGCTTGCAAAATTTCGGCGGCATCGTCCACACTCAACGTGGTTTGGGTGACCACTGCCAAAAGTTCGGTTTGCTTGGGATGGGCATTGACCACATCGTGCACATCTTCCACCAAGTGAATGCCGTCGGGCAATTGGCCCATGGTGCCTTCGACTTCTGGATGGCCTTTGTGCCCAATCATGATGAACTCATAGCCTTCTTTGTGCAGCTTGGCTACTTCCACGTGCACTTTGGAGACCAAGGGGCATGTGGCATCAAAAATATTGAAGCCGCGCGCTTCTGCTTCAGCCTGCACGGCCTTGCTCACACCATGCGCGCTGAACACCAAGGTGGCGCCAGGCGGTACGTCGCTGAGTTCTTCGATGAAGATGGCGCCTTTGGTTTTGAGGTCGTTGACCACGTAGGTGTTGTGCACAATTTCATGGCGCACATAAATAGGCCGACCAAATTTGACAATGGCTGCTTCCACAATGTCGATGGCACGGTCGACGCCTGCACAAAAGCCGCGAGGTTCAGCCAACAATATTTCTTGTACGCCCATAGTCTCTTTCGTCTTTCTCATTTGGATTTACAAAATACCAATCACATGCACTTCAAACGTGACAGGATGACCTGCCAAGGGATGGTTGAAGTCGAACAACACGGCACCATCTTCGGCCACTTGCACCACAGCGCCGGCATAGGTGCCATGACCATCGGGTGTTGGAAATTGCACCACATCGCCAGGCACATAATGTTCTTGCGCAGCGCCCAACTGGGCCAACAACTTGCGCGCCACCCACTGTTGCATGTCGGGGTTGCGATCGCCAAACGCCACGCCCGAAGCCAATTCGAAGGTGGTGCGAACACCCTCCTCCAAACCGATCAAGGCGGCCTCCATGCCTGGCGACAATTCGCCAGAGCCCAAAGACAGCGTGGCGGGCTTGTCTTCAAACGTGTTGATGAGCGTGCCCTGAGGTCCGGCCAAACGGTAATGCAGCGTTAAAAAAGATCCGGCTTGGACTGTGGTCATAAAAACTAAATTTTGAAAATGAGCCTTCAAAGGCTCACGAAACGCAATTCAATGCAGGCCAATGAAAATCCAAATCATCCCATGGGCAGGGGTTTGGGTTCAGACTCCATCAGTCCAATGCGCCATTGTAAAAAGCTTCTAAGGCTTTCGCCTCAAAAAGTCTGAATCTGGGGCATTTATCTGAACAGAATGTCCATGAAGCTCCAAGAATTACCCCCAGACACCCGTCCCCGCGAAAAAATACTCACCCGCGGACCAGGCGCATTAAGCGATACCGAGTTGTTGGCGCTGCTGCTCCGAACGGGGGGAGCTGGCCGAAATGTGCTGCAATTGGCGCAAGACATGCTGCTGGCCAGCGGTGGGCTGGCCAATTTACTGCTCACACCGCCGGCACACCAGCAGGCCATCAAAGGCTTAGGGCCCGCCAAACAATCGGAGCTCATGGCTGTCATGGAGTTGGCCAAACGGGCCATGGCTCAGCAGCTTTCAAGGCGTGAAGTGATGCAAAGCGCCGCCAGTGTTCAGTTTTACTTGCAACTCAATTTGGCGCACAAAACCCACGAGGTGTTTGCCATGCTGTTTTTAGATGCTCAGCACAAGCTCTTGTGCATGGAAATTTTGTTTCGGGGCACCTTGAGTCAAACCAGTGTGTACCCGCGCGAGGTGGTGCTGCGGGCTTTGCATCACCATAGCGCTGCGGTGGTGTTGGCGCACAACCATCCCAGTGGCTCGGTGCACCCTAGCCCTGCCGATTTGCACCTTACCCAAAATTTGAAGGCGGCCTTGGCCTTGGTCGATGTCAGGGTGCTAGACCATGTGATCGTTGGGCCGGGGCAGGCATTTTCAATGGCTGAGCAAGGCGTTTTGTAGCGCCAAGCGCAAAAAACACACAGCTTGTGGCAACATGTGTGGGTGAAAATTCAATCGCTTCAAGATCTCAAACAAGTTCAAAAGCAAATTGCGGCGGCTCAGGCCCAAGCAGCTGCTGAAGAAGCTGCGCGCCTCGCAGCCCTTCGCAAGGCAGAAGCAGAGAAAAATCTCTTTACGCGCGCTATTGGCAAGGTGGCGCCATTGCCAGCCCACAACAAAGCGCATCTGCCCCACCCACCCCGCCAGCCTGTTGCCACGCAGCGCCAAAAAGACGAAGCCCAAGTCATTCAAGATTCACTGAGCGATGAGTTCGATGTGAGCACCTTGCTCGACACCGACGAAGCCCTGAGCTTTCGGCGCCCCAGTGTGGGTCCAGAGGTTACGCGCAAACTGCGAAAAGGCGACTGGGCCATTCAGCGTGAAATTGATTTGCATGGTCTGCGCAGCGATGAAGCGCGCTTGGCTCTCACCACTTTCATTCGCGATGCACACAAGCACGGCATTCGGTGTGTGCGGGTTGTGCATGGCAAAGGTTTGGGTTCACCCGGCAAAACGCCCGTACTCAAATCCAAAGTACACAGCTGGCTGGTTCAAAAAAATCAGGTGATGGCGTTTGTGCAGGCCAAACCCGCTGAAGGTGGCGCTGGTGCATTGGTGGTGTTGCTCACACCGTCTTGATTTACTCAGACGCCTGACGCAAAGTTTGCGACACAGGCTGCCGCAGCACCTCGGCCAGGCCCCACCAGCCCGCAATCCAAGCCAGCAAGGCGCCTGTGAGCGCACCCGCAACGGGCACCCAAAGCGATGCCGTCCATTCAAACTCAAAGACAAAACGGGCCAAGCCCCAGCCCACCAACTCGGCCACCAAGCTGGCCAAGAAGCCTGCCATCAAACCAACGCCCATCAGCTCGGCTGTTTGCACTTGGCTGAGCAAACGGCCCGTCGCACCCAAGGCGCGCATGATGGCAAATTCGCGTTTGCGCTCTTCGCGGGTAGAAGTTACTGCCGCTGTGAGCACCAACAAGCCTGCCATGAGCGTGAAGGCAAACAAGAATTCCACCGCGCGAATAACCTGATCTAAAACTTTTTGCACTTGCGTCAGGGAGGCCCGCAAGTCAACGCTGGTGACGTTGGGAAACTGCTGCAACAAATTGCGCTCAAAGGCTGGCACATCTGGTGTTTTGAAAGCAGCCATGTAGCTCAATGGCACATCGGGCAAATTGTCGACGGGGTAAATCACAAAGAAGTTGGCACGCATAGAGCCCCAATCGACTTTGCGCAGGGAGCTAATGCGTCCTTCTGAAATCACACCCCCCACATCAAATCGCAAGCGATCGCCCATGTTCAAACCCAAAGTTTGAGCAATGCCAACTTCTACACTCACCGCATCTTTTTCGTCCTCTTGCCATTGCCCCTTTACCACCGCATTGTGCTCAGGCTGGGTGGCACGGGCCGACAAGTTGAATTCGCGATCGACCAAACGTTTGGCGCGCTCATCGGTGTAATCTTGCGGACTGACTTCACGGCCGTTGACTGCCACCAAGCGGCCTCGAATCATGGGGTACCAATCGTAATCTTTTACCCCCACTTGGCTCAATTTGTCTTGAAACGCTTGCGTTTGATCGGGCTGAACATTGATCACAAATCGATCGGGTGCATTGACTGGCGTGGCCTTGCGCCAACTGCTGATCAAATCGGTTCTGAGCAACACCAACAAGACCAAGGCCAACAAGCCCACCGACAAAGCACTGACCTGCACCACGGCATACACCGGCCGCGCCATGACCTGCCGCGTGGCCAACAGCAGCCAACGCGGCGTGGTGTCACTGGGTACCCACTTGCG
>JAJTGB010000013.1 GCA_021298995.1 Comamonadaceae bacterium
ATCATTGCCCGATCCAGCCATGGCGCGGCACTGAAGTGCGGCATTGATACCAGCAAACAAGCCTTGCGCTGCAGCCTCTTCATAGCCTGTGGTGCCGTTAATTTGCCCCGCAAAAAACAGGCCGCCAATTTGTCGTGTTTCAAAACTGCTCTTCAAGGAGCGTGGGTCAAAGTAGTCATACTCAATGGCATAACCGGGCCGAAGGATGTGGGCATTTTCCAGCCCCTTCATAGACCTGACCAAGGCATACTGAATGTCAAATGGCAAACTGGTGGAAATGCCATTTGGATAAAACTCGTGGGTGGTCAGACCCTCGGGCTCCAAGAAGATTTGGTGGCTGTCTTTGTCGGCAAATCGATTGATCTTGTCTTCTACGCTAGGGCAATAACGAGGCCCAACGCCTTCAATTTTCCCCATGAACATGGGGCTTCGGTCAAAGCCAGATCGAATGATCTCGTGGGTTCTTTCGTTGGTGTGAGTAATCCAACAAGGCATCTGCGCTGGGTGCATGTCTGCGCGGCCCATGAAGCTGAAAACAGGCACGCCCGCTTCAGCGTTCAAGCCACCCGGCATGCCATCACCCGGCTGTTCTTGGCATTTGGAAAAGTCAATGGTGCGGCCGTCTAATCGGGGCGGCGTGCCCGTTTTGAGTCGCCCCTGCGGCAATTTCAGCTCTTTCAGGCGGGCAGACAAACTGACCGCGGGAGGGTCCCCTGCCCGGCCGGCAGAATAGTTTTCTAAGCCAACGTGAATTTTGCCATCCAAAAAAGTACCCGCCGTCAGAACCACTGTTTTGGCACGAAAGCGAACGCCCACTTGCGTGACAGCCCCCACCACACGGTCTTCTGTGCCATTGGACTCCACCATGAGATCATCCACCGCTTGCTGGAACAGCCACAGGTTTTCTTGGTTTTCAAGGCGGCTTCGAATGGCGGCCTTGTACAAAATACGATCCGCCTGAGCGCGCGTTGCGCGAACGGCCGGGCCTTTGGAGCTGTTCAAGATTCGAAACTGAATGCCGCCTTCATCGGTTGCGATGCCCATGGCACCACCCAAAGCGTCCACCTCTTTGACCAAGTGGCCCTTGCCAATACCGCCAATGGACGGGTTGCAACTCATCTGGCCCAAGGTTTCGATATTGTGAGACAGCAAAAGTGTCTGACAACCCATGCGCGCAGCCGCCAAAGCGGCTTCGGTGCCGGCATGGCCACCGCCAACGACGATCACATCAAATTCTTGTGGGTAAAGCATCAAATCACCAGTCCATCAACTGAAGGTCGGCGCTGCTCGCGCCGTAAGGGGCCAATGGCCAAAGGGCTCGATTTTATCTGCATCGCGTGTTCCATGCGCGACCCGCGTCAGAGCACCCTCGCGCTAAGCTCGGCCAAGAACTCTAGGAAGCACCATGAAACAAAGCCCCAAACCCAGCACTCAGATGCACCCAGATGAATGGGAATTGCGCGTGGCCTTGGCCGCCTGTTATCGCTTGGTAGCCTTGTATGGCTGGAGCGACTTGGTGTTCACGCACATCAGCGCCAAATTGCCCGCCAGCGTGAGTGGTGAGGAACACCAGTTTTTAATCAACCCTTACGGCCTCATGTTTGATGAGATCACGGCATCAAGTCTTGTCAAAGTCGACATGCAGTGCAACAAGCTTGACGCAGACAACCCGCACCCGGTTAACCCCGCCGGCTTTGTCATTCACAGCGCGGTGCATGAAGCACGCCACGAGGCCGGCTGCGTGCTTCACACGCACACGCGCGCAGGCGTGGCTGTGAGCGCACAAAAGGAAGGCGTCCTGCCCATTAGCCAGCAAAGTACATTTGTTTTGGCGTCACTGGCCTATCACGACTACGAGGGCGTTGCCATTCGGGATGAAGAAAAGCTGCGCCTGCAAAAAGACTTGGCAGAAGCCAACTATTTGATGCTGCGCAACCATGGCTTGCTCACAGTGGGAAAAACGATTGCCGACGCATTTTTGCAAATGTACACGTTTGAAAATACATGTCGCATTCAAGTGGATGCCTTGGCAGGCCAGACCAAGGCGGCAGACTTGATTGCCATCGACCCCCAAGTTTTGACAGGCGTTGCGCATGCAATGAAAGTCCAAACGGGCGGCTTGGGCGGCAACTTTGTTTGGCCATCATTGATACGCAAACTCGATCGTGAGAATCCAGGGTACGACGTCTGAGCGCGACTCAACTTTGCTGAATCGGTTTTTGTTGCCACGCCAACACTGCGCCCAACAGCAGCGCGGCCGCTGAAAACACAAGCCCTCGTTGAAGTCCGCCAGGGCCATCCGCAATCCATCCCACCACCGTGGGTCCAACAATTTGTCCTGCAGCAAAAACCACAGTGAACACACTGATGCCTGCCGCCCACTGTGACGGCGCCAGGTTGTGTTTGACCATGGACGTGGTGGAGGCAACCACCGACAAAAAGACGCCACCAAACAAAACACCCGACACCATCATCAGTGGCCACGCAGACGTGAGCGCGGGGATGAGGGTTGCACCGCTTAGCAAGGCATTCAAAATGGACAGCGCCTGCCCGCCGCGATAGCGATTTAACAAGTTGGCCCACACTCGAGACGAAGCCAGCACGGCCAAACCCAGCATGGCGTAAAAAAAAGTAATCTGAGAAGCGTTGGCGCCCTGCTCTCGCAAGACGGCCACCACAAAGGTCATGTAACCGATGTAACCCACACCAAAGAGTCCGTACGCCGTCAAACCAAACATCCACTGCGGCCAATGCATATTGCGCACGTTCGTTTCGGCTTGTTTGTCGGTGGTCGTTGACGCACTCACTTCAGGCATGAACTGCAGCATTGAACGGCGAATGAAAAACAACAACACGGTCATGGCAAAACAAGCAAGACCCAACGCCCACCAAGCCCACGACCAAGTATGACGCTGCCCGTCTTGAGTGGCCAAGTCGATGGCCACAGGCACCAATACCGCCGACAAAGAAATGCCCAAGCCCGTTCCACCGTAATAAATACCCAACAACAAACCAGACTGTGCGGGCAAATGCGTGCCCAGCCTGGCCGCCAACAAACCGCCAGATACAAAGACCGCCGCACTGGCGATGCCGGCCAACAAACGCTGAGTCAAAAGAATGCTGGTATCAGAAAAAAACCCTGTGGCGGCCATCAGCAAAGACGCCAACAAAGCGCCGCCCATCAAAACACGCACAGCACCCCACCGACTCAAAATGCGCGGCGTAATCAGCGCGCCAATCAAATAGCCAAGCGCATTGAACGTGTTCATGCTGCCTGCCAAGGTGTAGGTCCAAGACAAATCCTCGCGCATGGGCGGCAAAAGCAGCGCATAGGCAAAGCGCGTGATGCCCAATGAAACAGCAGCCGCCATAGAGATACAAATTGCCAACCAGAGCGCCGAAAAAAACCGTATGCTTTGCGTCATGAAAAATTTATTTGAACCCTGCCAGGCTGGCCAATTGCAACTCGCCACACGCATTGTGATGGCACCTCTTACGCGCAATCGGGCGCCTCATGCGTTGGCGAATGCTCTGATGGCTGAATACTATGCGCAACGCGCCAACCCCGCAACGGGGGCCGGCCTCATCATCACAGAAGCCACGGCCATCAGTCATCAAGGCCAAGGGTATTCAGATGTTCCCGGCATTTGGTCTGCCGAGCAAGTGAGGGCTTGGCAGCCCGTAACAGCGGCAGTGCATGCCCAAGGCGGAAAAATAGTCATGCAGCTTTGGCATGTCGGCCGCATTTCTCACACCAGCCTGCAGCCCAATGGACAAGCGCCTGTTGCGCCCTCTGCCATCGTGGCCAAATCAAAAACAGTCCTCATTGAAAATGGCGTTCCACGCTTTGAGCCAACATCCATGCCGCGTGCCCTCGAGTTGACAGAAATCCCTGGCATCATTTCTGATTATCGACATGCAGCCAAAAACGCCATGCTGGCAGGCTTCGATGGCATTGAAGTCCATGCTGCCAATGGTTATTTGATCGATCAGTTTTTAAGGGCCGACAGCAATCAACGCCAAGATGCCTATGGCGGCAGCATTGAAAATCGCACTCGCTTTTTAAAAGAAGTCATGACCGCCGTCACACAAGAAATTGGTGGAGGGCGTTGTGGCATTCGAATCTCTCCCGTCACACCGGCCAACGATGCCAGCGATGCCTCACCGCAAAATCTGTTTGAACATGTTGCTGGTTTTTTAGGCGCTCTGAATTTGGCTTATGTCCACACCATCGAAGGCTCAACAGGTGCAGCGCGCGATTACCAGCAAGGCGAAAAGTCCTTCGATTACACCGCCTTGAAAACAGCTTACCAACAAGCCGGCGGTCAAGGCGCATGGATGCTCAACAATGGTTATGACAACGAGCTCGCTAAAAACGCATTGAGCCATGGCGCAGATTTGATTGCTTTTGGAAAAGCCTTCATCGCCAATCCAGATTTGGCAAGCAGACTGCAACAAAACGGCCCTTACAACACACCCGACAGAGGCACTTTCTATGGTGGTGGGGCAAAAGGTTATACCGATTATCCAGGGCTCTAAATTTATTGTGATTGATATGGAAAAAACTCAAGCCCCATTGATCGGGCGCAGCGTTGAGCAGCAAATAACAGGGCAAGCAACCCGGGACGGCGATGGCGTCAAACTCACTCGCGTGCTCACACAAACTCACCAGCGCCGACTCGATCCATTCTTAATGCTCGATCACTTTGGCAGCGACGACCCGAATGACTATGGTGGTGGATTTCCGGATCATCCACACCGCGGTTTTGAAACAGTCACTTACATGATTGCCGGCCGCATGCGGCACAAAGACAGCGCAGGAAACGAAGGGCTTTTACAAAACGGTGGTGTTCAATGGATGACTGCTGGCAGGGGTGTTGTGCACAGTGAAATGCCTGAACAAGAGGAAGGTGTGATGGAAGGCTTTCAACTGTGGCTGAATTTGCCATCTCAGCAAAAAATGTGCAGGCCTGCTTATCTGGATATTCAAAGTGACCGCATTCCAGAAACCTGGCCCCATGAATCGGTCAAGGTGCGCGTCATTGCGGGTGAGTCCAACGGCACACTTGGCGCTGTTCATCGCGCACCATCACTTTTTCCTACACAAACACTTTATTTGGATATTCAATTTGAAAAACAAAGCAACTTTGAACAAACTTTGAATCCAAAACACAATGCTTTCTTATTTGTTTATCGCGGCTCAGTTTCGGTTGTCAGTGAAAAGCAAACAACAGCGATTGAGTCAAACCGAATGGCCATCCTTCGAAACGAAGGCACTGGCGTGCTCATACAAGGATCTGCTGGTGCCAAAGTATTGTTAATTTCAGGACAAGCTTTGAACGAGCCCATCGCTCAATACGGTCCCTTTGTGATGAACACCAGAGAAGAATTGATGCAAGCAGTGGATGACTTTAGGGCGGGTCTTTTTAATTCGTGACTTCTCATTGGTTTTTTTTTAAACCTTTTTTATTGCCTTTGTCAATGAACAAAGATGTGGATAGTTTTGGGATAAGAGCCAAGTTATCCACAGAAATTTTGATTTGAAGAAGTTGTTCATGTTTTGACGACAGCACCCATGCAGGCTCATGCACATCCTTCAAAATGATTCAATGCATTGATCTATAAAGAAAAAAGAGACTTGTCCACAGAAAAAGCCTCTCCTTATCTACTACTACTATGTATTAATCTATATAAAAGAAGAATACAAAGACAAAGTCAGAATTCAAATTAATTTGTTTTTCTGAAATCATCCATGCAGCTTTGCCACTGAACCATCACCGCAGCCAAGTTTCTTTCTTTGACATGGCCAAAGCCTTTGATTTGCTCTGGCAAATTGGCCATCTTGACAGCCAATGAATGATTTTTTGAATTCAAAGAAACCAACAATTCATTGATGGCATCTTTGTACTCTTGAATCAATGCACGTTCTGTCTGGCGTTCTTCGGTTCGTCCAAAGATATCCAAAGAGGTGCCACGCAAAAACTTCAAAGGCGCAAGCAGCTTGAAGGCCAAGAGCATGTGAGGGCTCATTTTTTGTTTGAGCAGCTGGCCCTTCTCATTGCGTTTGGCAAGCAGGGGTGGGGCTAAGTGGTAGAAAACCTTGAAATCGCCCTCAAACTGCGATTTGACGCGTTCTAGGAACTGTTTGTCGGTGTGCAAGCGAGCCACTTCGTACTCATCTTTGTAAGCCATCAGTTTGAACAATTGGCGAGCCACAGTTTCTGAAAGCAAAGAAAGGCCAAGGGCGCTTTCTTTGGTTTTGACTTTCAAAACAAAATCTTCATACTGTTTGGCATAACTTGCATTTTGATAAGCCGTTAAAAATTCAACGCGAGTCGCTACAAGCTCTTCTAACTTTTCACGCTTTTTCAATGAAATGACTTGAACAGGCGTAAACAGTGCTTGCACAGCAGGTAAATGGTGTGCTGCATGGCGACCCCATTCAAAAGCCGCTAAGTTTTGTGCAACTGCAACTTCATTGAGTTCAATGGCTCGCTTGAGTGCATCAAGGCTCAAAGGCACCCAACCTTTTTGCCAGGCATAACCCAAAATCATGGGGTTGATGTAAATGGTGTCACCCATCAATTGGTTTGAAAGTTGGTCTGCATCAAATGCAGCCAAACCATTGATACCAACAGCCGTCGCAATTTCGGCAGCACAACTGTCAGCCGGATTTTGCCATTGGGTATTTTTAACAAAAGCAGCGGTGGGCGTGCTGTGTGAGTTCAGTGCAACACGTGTTCTACCCTCTATCATGCGGGACAAAGTTTCTTTGCCAGCACTCACGATGGGATCGCATCCCAAAATCAAATCGGCCGCTGCCATGCTGACGCGCGTGGTTTGAATTTGATCTTGGTTTTTGGCCAACAGCACATGACTCCAAGTGGCACCGCCCTTTTGAGCCAAACCAGCCGAGTCTTGTGTCACGATACCAAGGCCATCTAAGTGAGCAGCCATTCCCAACAACTGACCAATGGTGATCACGCCAGTACCGCCAACCCCTGCCACCACCACACCATAAGCTTGGGTGGCTGTTGCCAAATCTGGCAACGTCGGCATGGGCAGAGAAGGCAATGCATCTAAGCTGAATTTTTGCTGCTTGGACTTTTTCTTCAGTTGTCCGCCTTCAATGGAAACAAAACTAGGGCAAAAGCCTTTGAGGCAGCTGGTGTCTTTGTTGCAGGTGTTTTGATTGATGGTGCGTTTGCGACCAAATTCAGTTTCAAGTGGTTCAACTGACAAGCAGTTGGACTGCACACCACAATCACCACAACCCTCACAAACCAATTCATTGATCATGACGCGCACAGCAGGATCGACCATGGTGCCACGCTTGCGGCGGCGGCGTTTTTCAGTGGCGCATGTTTGGTCGTAAATGATGACGGTGCAACCCTTGACTTCGCGCAACTCACGCTGAATGGCATCGAGCTCATCACGGTGATGAACCAACACACCTTCGGCAAGCGCAACACCACTGTACTTTTCAGGCTCATCGGTTACCACTTTGATGATCACAGCACCTTCAGCTCGCATGCTTTGTGCAATCTGCACCACCGTATGACCTTCGGCCCGTTCTCCCACGCGTTGACCGCCTGTCATGGCAACGGCATCGTTGTACAAAATTTTGTAGGTGATATTCACACCCGCAGCAATGCTTTGGCGAATGGCCAAAATACCGCTGTGAAAATAAGTGCCATCGCCAATGTTGGCAAACACATGTTTTTCGTGGCTGAAGTGTTGCTGGCCAATCCAGGGCGTGCCTTCGCCGCCCATTTGGGTAAAGCCCACGGTGCTGCGGTCCATCCAAACACTCATGAAATGGCAACCAATGCCTGCCATGGCACGCGAGCCTTCAGGCACCTTGGTACTGGTGTTGTGAGGGCAGCCAGAACAGAACCAGGGCATGCGATCTGCCGCAGGGTTAAGTACCAAACTATTTTGAGCGCGCTCTTTGGCATCGATGATGCTCAGTTGTGCATTCATGCGCGCCAACACGTCGGATGGCAAATCTAGCTTGAGCAAACGTTTGGCTAAAGCCTTGGCAATGAGGGTGGGCGTGAGATCGGCATTGGCTCTGAGCAAACGGTAAGCCATTGGATTGGGCACGGACCACTCGCCGCCGGAATCGTTGCCTTCAAGCTCATCGAACTTGCCCACAATGCGAGGCCGCTGCGAGTCAGGCCAGTTGTACAACTCTTCTTTCAGTTGATACTCAATGATTTGGCGTTTTTCTTCCACCACCACAATCTCTTTCAAGCCTTTTGCAAACTCGCGCGTGGTTTGAGCCTCTAAAGGCCAAACCACAGAAACTTTGTGCACACGAATTCCAAGACGCTGACAAGTTTCCACGTCTAAACCCAAATCGACCAAGGCTTGGCGAGTGTCGTTGTAAGCTTTGCCACTGGCCATGATGCCGTAGCGATCGTTGGGGCCCTCGATGACGTTGTGATTCAAGCGGTTGGCTCGAATGTAGGCCAGTGCTGCATACCATTTGTAATCAAACAAACGCGCTTCTTGGTCAAGCGCGGGATCGGGCCACCTTATGTGCAAACCGCCAGGTGGCATTTCAAACTCGGGCAAAACGATCTTTACGCGATCGGCGTTGATGTCTGCCGTGGCGCTGGACTCCACCACTTCTTGGATGGTCTTCATGCCAGACCAGACACCCGCAAACCGGCTCATGGCAATCGCATGCACACCCAAGTCCAAAACATCTTGCACGGAAGAGGGAAAGAAAACGGGCAAGCCACAGGCTTTGAAAATGTGATCGCTTTGGTGCGCTGCCGTGGAACTTTTGGCCACATGGTCGTCGCCGGCCACGGCCAAGACACCGCCCCATGGGGTGGTGCCAGCCATGTTGGCGTGTTTGAACACATCGGAGCAGCGATCCACGCCGGGCCCTTTGCCGTACCAAATGCCAAAAACACCATCAAACTTTTGAGTTCCAGGGGGCGCGAACCCCATTTGTTGGGTGCCCCAGAGCGCAGTTGCAGCCAGCTCTTCGTTGACCCCAGGTTGAAACACAATGTTGTGTTTTTCTAAATAGGATTTGGCTTTCCAGAGCGCTTGGTCATAGCCACCCAGGGGCGATCCCCGATAACCACTGATCAAGGCGCCGGTATTTTTACCCGCCATGGCATCGCGCTCTTGGATCAGCATGGGCAAACGAACGAGGGCTTGAACCCCACTCATGAATGCACGCCCCGATTTCAAGCTGTATTTGTCATCCAGCGTGACGGTTGCCAGCGCGTGGCGCAAATGTTCAGGCAATGGAGCGTTCATGGTATTTCACTTTCTAAAGCATGAATCAACAGTGTAGAGCGACTGAGCTTATCTTGGAAGCAAAACCCATGCTTTCATGTCTTGTTTGAGACGCCCTGCCAATTCTCCAGCGGCATCCCCAGAACCCACGAAATAGTCTGCGCGAACTGCGCCCAAAATAGCGCTCCCCGTATCTTGCGCAAAAACCAAGCGATGAAGCGCGGTTTGAGGGCCGTTGCTTGAAAGCCAGACCGCCGAACCATAAGGAATGCTTCCTGGGTCTACAGCAATCGACCGCCCGGCCGTGAGTGGGACGCCCATCGCCCCTTTGGGACCCAAAAGGGCGTCCGGACCCGAGAGGGTCTCTTCTTTGAAGAAAACAAATCGCGGGTTGCGCCACATGAGCTCTTGGGTTCTTTTTGGGTTTTGTGCAAGCCAAGACTTAATGCCTGGCCAAGTGGCGTCTTTGGTGAGGTTTTGATCTAGAAGCCAGCGCCCAATGCTTTGATAGGGGTGGTCATTGGTGCCGGCAAATGCCAATCGAATTTGTTTTCGGCTGCCATCGTTTTGCGTGACCCAAAGCCGGCCAGAACCCTGAATATGAAGCACCATGGCGTCCACAGGGTCGGCAATGTAGGCAATCTCTTTCCCTTTCAGGGCGGCAAGAGCTGCGGGCAACTTTGAAATATCTTCACGGCTGTACCAAGGAGAGCGAGACTTGAGGTTGGCTGGCAAGCCGTAAAGAGGGACAGAAAACCCGGGCTTTGCACTGCGAGATGCTTCAAAAATGGGTTCGTAATAGGCGGTTAAAAGCCCGTTGGCTGGCGCTGCAGAAGCATTCAAACTTTCAACCCTGTAGGGTTGAAAGTTTTCCATCAACCAGTTTCTTTGGGCTTCAGACGTCTGCCCCTCCAATCGTTTGACCTGGGCGCACAGCTGTTGGGAATGGGGCAAGTTGGGTGAGTTGCGTGTGCAGTTTTGCCGCCAAGCCACCCATGCCTCATTGAAATTATCGGCACTGAGTCCGGGCAGATCCGCCCAACTTGCCAAAACCCATTTGCTTTTAGCCCTCGTTAAAACGGGCGGTGTTGCTTCTCGAACCGTTGCTTGTGGGGGTTGTGCAGAGGGCGTCGGATTGGATGCAACAGGCGGTATCAAAGGCGGTGGTGCATTCTGTGCTGTTGGCGGCGCTTTTTTGGGCGAAGAACAAGCAGTCAAGAGCCAACACACGCTCAAGCAGATGCTCCCTACAATGCACGATCGAAGGAGTTTTTGCATGGGCTTGATTCTGTTGGAGGCGCTGCTGGCGCTGGTGCTTCTGGTGTTGATCGTTTGGTGGACCATGTTTTCGGGTCGAGACAAGGGCGAGCTCAAACCAGACGACAAAGACGAGCGTGCCAACAAAGCACCCGACAAGGATTGAAAACACAAGCTGCTATCGAGCTTCTTCATTTACACCTCTCGCAGCAAGTTGGCCAATTCGACGGCTGACTTCACGTCCATTTTTTCAAAGACGCGCGACCGATGAACTTCCACGGTGCGCACACTGATGTCAAGTTGGTCGGCAATGAGTTTGTTGGGCAGACCGGCTACCACCAGGCGCATGACATCGCGCTCGCGCTCCGTGAGTTCATCGAGGCGCGAAACCAGCCCTGCGCTTTGCTGATGAACTGCCAGCCGCTCTTGAGACAAGGCCAAGGCTTGCTCCACGCGGTCAACCAGAGCATTGTCAGAGAAGGGCTTTTCGCAAAAGTCAAAGGCACCCCGCTTCACGCTGTCTACCGCGGTTGGCACGTCGGCATGCCCGGTTAGAAAAATCACAGGCCATGTGTGGGCAAGACCATTGTCGATCAGCGTTTCAAAAAGGGCCAAGCCGCTTTGACCAGGCATTCGAACATCTAACAAGATGCAACCGGCTTGTATTGGAACAGGCGTTTGCGGACCCGGAAATTTTTCTTGCAGCATTTTTTCAAACGCATCGGCACTGGCAAAAGACTCGCTCATCAAGCGCCTGGAGCGGAGCAACCAAGCCATTGCATCGCGAACGCTGGCATCGTCATCCACAATGAAAACACAGGCGTTGAGGGTGGGTTGCATGAGTTGATTTTAGCGGGGCTTAAATTTCGGCTGCAGTGGGCAGGGTAAATCGAAAAAGTGTGCCGCAAGGCTCGTTGGCCTCAAACTCCAAGTGACCACCGTGTTGCTCAACCACCGTGCGGCACAAACTGAGTCCCAAGCCCATCCCTTCCGCTTTGGTCGTGAAAAAAGGCGTGAACAAGTTTTGCGCCACTTCATCTGAGATGCCCAGCCCCAAGTCAAGCACCGAAAACTCCACCCAAGCTTGTGACTGGCTAGAAGCCGCGCGCTTGACTTTCAAGGTCAGGGTGCGTTGATGGCAGCTTGGGTGATCCATGGCTTGCATGCCGTTGCGAGCCAGATTCAAAAGAACTTGTTCAACCATGGTGCGGTCGCAAAGAACGGGCAGCAAGCGAGGGTCCAATTCGGTTTGAATGCGCACATGAAGCTTGTGTGCTTGCAGTTGCACCAAGGGCATGACGGCATCAATGATGGATTGGGGTTTGACAACTTCTTTGTCTTGATCGCGGCGCCTGACAAAATCGTGCACGCTGTTGATCACCTTGCCGGCGCGACTGGCCTGTTCTGAAATGCGTTCGAAAGCCATTTGAAAATCGCTCAACTGGGGGGGCGCGTGGCCATGATCTGGGTGCCGCAAAAGATTCAAAGAGCCGGTGGCATAACTGGAAATAGCCGACAAAGGTTGATTCAATTCGTGACTCAAGAGGGAGGCCATTTCACCCACAGTGGCCAATCTGGCTGTGGCTTGCAAGCGCTCCTGACTGGAGCGAGAAAGCTCTTCAATGCGCCGCTGTTCGCTGATGTCCAAAAAAGCACTCATCCAGCCCGTTTGTTGGCCAAGCACATTGATCAGAGGCGCTTCAAAAATGAGCACCGGAAAACGCGTGCCGTCTTGCCGCACAAACACCGACTCAAAGCCCTCTCTGGGTGGCGCATTGCCTGCCAGCCTGACCGCTTGGCGTAATTGATACTCGCCCACCATTTCAGGTGGCCAATAAGGCATGGGTGCAGACTTTCCCAAAAGCGCCTCTGCTTCAAAGCCGACCATCTGGCAAAAAGCCGGATTGACATAAGTGATCCGACCTTGAAGATCGCGCGCTCGCAGGCCGGTGACCAAGGAGTCTTCCATGGCCTTGCGAAATGCAAGCGCGTCGGCCAGGTCTCGCTCGGCCTGGAGGCGGCGGCGTGAGTCTTTGACCAGCAAGACCAAAACCGAAACCAGCGCAAACGACATGGCCGTTACCAAGGCTGGCAAGATATTGGGCAACAAGTCGGGTACTGCGCGACGACCGTCCATCCGAAGCATCAGTGTGGTGCCTGGTAAGTCGAGCAGCTGCTTGGCGGTGAACAAGCGTTTGGCCCGAGGCAAGCTGCCGTGAACCGCCAAGCGTGTGCCGTCAGGCTCAACGAAAGAAATCTGATTGCGTTGACCGTAGGTCTCGCCCAATCTGGCGGACAAAATTTCTTGCAGGCTGTAAGTTATCAAGGTGAATCCAGCGGTGTTGCCGCGCTCGATCATGGGCAAACACACCTCCATCACTTCTAAGCCCCTGCCGTTAGCTTGAGGCACAAAGTAGCTTCTGGAGTAGGCGGGGCCATTCAGTCGACGAGCGCGCAAACAAGCCTGCTGTGTTTCAGGATGCTCTACCATGCCTGACTTGTCATTGAAAAAGTCGGGCTTCAGTGGCGAGGACACCGAGCTTTGGATGATGCCTTGCAGGTCTCTCTTTTCAACGCGAAGCCAATCTCTGTTTTGGCTCAATAAGTCTGTAATTTCGGCTTGCCAAAGCTTTTGTGAAAGAGCTTTGGCATTTAAGTTTTGCAAAATCAAAACATTTTGATCAAAGCCATTTCGAATGTCGATGGCGGCATCTGCGGTGTCGCGGTCTAGTTCGTCTTGGTATTGACTGGCCTCATATCGACCTGCAAGCCAAACCAACGTCACCAGCAGCGCCACCACCAGCAACACCAGCGCAATCCACAATGAAAATCGGCGATCTGTGAAGGAGCGAGTGACTTGTTTGAAAAACTGCCACAGGATGTGTGTGTTTTGCAATGAAGATGAATCTGCGTGCGCCATTTGCAAAACTCTTGTTCAAGCTTAAGGGGTTGCAGCGCTGTTGGCCACTTTGGTCACCCGGGGATCGGTCCATGTGCCATCAATTAAAAACTCTTGTGTATTGACGCGGCTCAATGGCTGTTTGAGAATCAATTGCGCCAAAAATGTGCTCAAACCGATGGCGGGGTTGAGCGCAATGCCTGCCAACAAAGAAGCGGTACCCGCATCGACTTCGGGCAAAATTAAAACGCGCAAGTTTTGTGTTTCTCGCGCAATGTCAGAGCTGCCATCCATTTGCACAACAGCATTGACGCCTTTCATTTGAAGATTTCGAGTGGTGGCAATGCCTTGTTGAATCAACACATCGCCCCGAATGGTGTCAAAGGCAAAGCCGGCACTGAACACATCTCTGAAATCCAACAGCAATCGGCGCGGCAGAGCTTGAAGACTTAACACCCCCAACAACTTGGCAACACCCGGCTCCGCTTGTAAAAACTGCCCACGCCCGATGTTCAAGTTAAAGCGGCCGCTCATGCTGGGATAGTGAAGGGTCATGGGCGAGCCCTGCCATTGAACATCGCCTTCTAACTTGCCTGCGCCGCCGCGCAGTGCATCTTTGGTACCCAATCGGTTTAACAACTCGCCGGCATTTGAAATGTCCAATCGAAAATTCATTTCAGTATTGGCCGGCTGAGCACCTTCGCGCGCTGTGAGCCACTTGCCACTGGCTTTGAAGCTGGCCTCAGGCGTTGTGATGTTGAGCTTGTTCAAGCGCCACTCACGCCCAGACGTTGGCTTGCCTTGTGTCGACTCTGCGTTGACGGCTTCAATTTCGACACGGCCCATTTTTTTGCCGCGCAACTCCAACTCATCCACCACAATGTCCAGTGCAGGAATGCTCACGGGTGAGTCTTCAAGCAAAGTTGCCATAGTTTGGTCCGCGGAGGGCGGCAAGCTCAGGCGAGCTAAACGTGCATAAATACGGCCGGCATTCAGGTTGTTGGATTGGCGGTACTCTGCGAAGCCACTGAACTCTCGGGCATCCAAATTGGCGCGCCACAAGGCGCCCTCTCGAGAACCGTTGACAAAGACGTTGTGCAATTGCCGCCCTTGAACAGTGACCTCGTTGGCTTTGAGGGTCATGCGATTGGGAAGGTAGGGTGACGTGGCTGAGGTGAGTGCCGTACTTTGGGCTGATTGCCATTGAGGACTTGACTTCGGTGGGGCAATCAATGGAAGCCATTCGTCAAAGGAAAACGAGGGAAGATTGACATCGGCCGTGACACCCGGCTCTCGCGAGTTGGCTGAAGCTGTAGGGTTGGCAGCGCCCACTTGCACGCGGCCTTGTATGACACGCGCCTCAGTGCCAGTCAGGTCTCGCAAATAAGATGCTGACACGTTGGCGCCCCAAGACATTTGTATTTGATCGCGTTGCGCTTTGTATGGCGCGGTATTGCCTAAACTTTGAACCACGCTTTCATATTTAAAAGCGCTGGATTCATCGGCACGTTTACCAAAAGGCGCCGGCAAGTTGAGGGCAAGACCTTGTAGTTGTGACTGAATCAGAAGCTCGCTTTGCCCGCCTTTGAATCCCAAACTGGCTGTATAAGCGCTTGCGCCAGAAGCATGTTGAGCAAGAAGACTGATGGGGCTGAACTCTTTGGCTTGTCGAAGTCCGTTGGCTGTCGCTTGGCCTTGAATGCGAAAAACGGGGTTGGCTTCTGTGCTGCGCGGTGGGAGTTTTCGAGATCCGCCTTCAAGCTTGATCGGGCCGCCTAAAAACTGTGCGTTCACACCCAGTAAATTGAACCCGGCTTCGCTGAACTGAATGCTGCCTTGAGCTTTTTCAAGGGTGGGGAAGTCATTTTGAATGCGCACATCATTGCCACTTAAAGCCACCGTGCCTTGAACACTGGATTTGTCAAGGGAGGCCAGCGGTAATGACAACTTAAGCCGGGAAGAAACGGCCCCCGTGCTGCTGGTCTGGGCCAAAACGCCACTGAGCATTTGATTGACAGGCGACAAACGCAGATCATTCAAGACAACATTGGCGCTGACTTTAGACTCACCCTGAACATTGACAACAACGGGCGCGTTGAGGCTGGGAATTTCAGCCTTGATTTGCGTAAAGGGCGTATTGCCCCATTTACCAGATGCGCCATTGACCTTGAAGTTGAGTCTGTTAAAAACAATATCCCCATTCACCTCACTCATGGGTGGCCAAACGTTTTCAGATGGATTGGCACGCTCTGCAGGATTTGCGATGTTGGGCGGCACATAGGCATAAAGCACGTCTTTCACTTTCCCCGCAAACCGAAACTCGCCATCTTTGGGGTTGGCAAAGGGCAGATGTTTGAGATCGCCTTTGATTTTGACGGCAACCCCTTGCAGCCAGCCTTTTAAAACAGCGTCGCGCACATAGTGGCGAACGTTTTGGGGGATGCTCAATGGCAAGTATCTGTGCACACGCGTGGCATCACCGCGTTGAATATTGCCTTGCAGATCTAACACGCCCCAACTTCCTGCGAGCAGACTGGGCTTCCAACTGCCTTTGAGGTCTGCAGAAAGGTCGGTGTTGGTCAAGCTCAATTGCCAATCGGGAACCAGCAGCTTGCCTTTTTCTGATTGCCATTTAAGCGCTGCTTGTAGTTTGTCTAAAGGGATTCTGGCGTCTTCAAACAACCGATTGATTTGAAGCGCACCCTTGTCGATGGTCAGCTTGGCTTGACCGCTATCGGCGGTCATGTCAAAACTGAGATTGGCATTTTCAATGCCCGGCCAACTCTCGGAGTTCGATCCGCTTTTTCCGGCTTCAAAGTAGAACTTGTCGAATCTGCCGTTGGCCGCTTTGACATGGAATGTTTTTTCTTCGCCGGTATTTTTTTCAGTCCACTCGACATTCAGCGTATTGACCAAGCCGCTCAATTTGTGCGCCTGTAGAGTTTGCCTGGCTTCAGCGGGTAGTGGCAATTGAAGGGCAATGTTTCGCAGGGCCAGCAAATCCAATGTGTCGCCTTGAAAACGGCCTTGTGCGCTGTCGCCCTTTTCTGTTTCCAAATAAGAGAGACTCACATTGCCACCTGGCCAATGCAAGCCATCGGCCATGTCGAAGCGCAAGCCCTCCGTAGAAAAATCAAAGCCATGGGGCTTGGCTTTGGCAGAAACACGACCTGCAATGTGTTTGAACGACAAGGCTTCCAATTCGGGACTGAGCTGGGCCTTGGCGTTTTCCAACACCAGATCAGCCGTGGCTTGTTGAATGTTGCCCAGCCTTAAATCTAGCCACATTCGAAGCGCGCCCTGACCTTGCGTGGCGTTGACTTTCCAAGGCAAATGGGGGCCAAGCTGAGACAAATTCACATCTGAAAACTCGGCATGAAGCTGGCCGTTCCAATCTTTGATGCGCCCCGCATGCGTTGACAAAAGCCCTCGCCGCAAGTCGCCCATGATGGTGAAAGGATCGCCCCAACCATTGGGCGGTGTGGCATCTAGCCGCCACAAGTGATGCCGTGCGGTATTGCGCGAAACCCAAGAAACTTGGCTTAAATTCAAAGCAGACTTGTCTCGCTGGAGTGGATTGAACTCATCGGTCCAGATCACAGAACCATTTTGAACAAGGATTTCTTTTTGCGAAAAAATCCAGTCGGCTGCCGCCGAGTCAGGTGAGTTTTCTTTTTTAAGTTCGAGGCCTGCGATACGCCATTCACCACTTGCGGTTCTGCGAATGTCCAATGTGGGGGAGTCGATCACCAGCTGCTCGACCCCCAAGTTCAGAACCGACTGAACACTGATGGCAAACACAATTTTTGGCAGGGTAAGAGCTTGCCGTCCTTCTGGGTCAAGGAGCGCCAGATCGTAGATTTCAAAAGTGGGCATCCAACCTGTGGAAACCGCTTTAAGTTGGCCCATTTGAACAGGAACCCCGATGGCCTGAGTGGCCATCTTTTCCAGACGGGGTCGGAAGTCTTCAATTCGGGGCACAATCCAAAAATGCAGTGCACTCCATGCCATTCCCAAGACAAAGCCACCCAGCAACAAGAGCCATGCGGCAAGACGCAAAGCAGTGCTTGTAATTCGGGTGATGGCAGACAACTTCAGCATTCCAATGAGAATTCGGACATAAAGACCTAGGCAGGGAATTATGACCGCCACAAGCCCATTTGAAACAGCCATCGTCATGGAATCAAAGCGTCCCCCGCCACTCTCTGAAGGGTCGCGGTTTTTTCAAAGACTGCAAAGGCGTTATGCAGATGTCTTTGCCAGCTTGCCGCCAGGGGTGCCGCACCGAGAATTGTTGACCCAAGCCTACCAACAACTGCGCGCTCAAGGCCATGAAGTGGGCCCTGCTTTGCGAATTTTGCGTCAATGGACCATGGCACGCTTGCTGACATTGGACTGTGAGCAAGACGCAGCTTTAGACCTCATCACCACCTCGGTCACGCATTTGGCAGAGTTGGCGCTGGATGAGGCCTGCCAGCAAGCATTTCATGACCTTGATGCGCGGCATGGCCCGCCCATGCTGGCCAACGGCGAGAAAGCCCAGTTTTGGGTGGTGGGCATGGGCAAGCTGGGTGCGCGAGAACTCAATGTCTCTAGCGACATCGATCTTATCTATGTCTATGACGAGGATGGTGAGACGGCTGGTAATGCAGAGGGTTTGGGCAAGGTCACCGTTCAGGAATACTTCAGCCGAGCCGTCAAGGCCATCTTTACTTTGGTGGGCGACACCACCGAGCATGGATTTGTGTTTCGCATGGATTTGGCGCTTCGCCCCAACGGCAACTCTGGCCCCAGCGTGGTCTCATTGGGAGCGCTGGAAGAATATTTGTTGGTTCAGGGCCGCGAGTGGGAGCGATTTGCCTGGATGAAGAGTCGGGTCATCGCACCTCGAAGCGCTGTTCAAAATGGCTCGGCGGTCAAGCTTCGCAGCGTGGTGCTGCCCTTTGTATTCAGGCGCTACCTAGACTACAACGTCTTTGAGTCTTTGCGAACCCTGCACCAACAAATTCGCGATCACGCCGCCAAAAGAAGCGCTGGCCACCCCGAGCGCGCCAACGATGTCAAGCTGTCGCGCGGCGGCATTCGGGAAATTGAATTCACCGTGCAACTTTTGCAAGTTGTTCGCGGCGGGCAGTTTCCGGAGCTTCGCACACGGCCCACCCTCGACGCGCTTCAGCGCATTGCCAAAGCGGGCCTGATGCCCATGGAAACGGCGCAGGCTTTGACGCAGGCCTATGTGTTTCTTCGCAAAGTAGAGCATCGCATTCAGTATTTGGATGACCAGCAAACGCATGTTTTGCCAACCCAAGATGCCGACTTGCAATGGATTGCCAACACCATGGGGTATACCGAAGGCTGTGATTTCCTCTCGGATTTGGATGCCCACCGTGAAGTGGTTGCACACGAGTTTGACATCTTGTTGGGCGGCGATCGGGAGTGCAAATCCTGTCATACCCAAGCATCCCGCGAGCGCCCTGAGCTTGAAGCTGTGTTGGATTTGTTTGAAGGCGAGGCGCGAGCGCGTTTGGCGCATTGGCAAGACAGCCCCAAAGTCAAAGGCCTCAGAGACGATGCCAGAGGGCGTTTGATGCGTTTGTTGCAGCGCACGGCCCAGTGGCTTCAAGAGGGCCGTGTGGGTGTCGATGCGGTGGTCCGAATGGCAGACTGGATGGAGCCCTTGATGCGCCGCGAAAGTTATTTGGCCATGATGCTCGAGCGCCCCTCTGTGCATGAACGCTTGTTGCGCCTTTTGGGCGCCGCCAAGTGGCCTGCGCGGTATTTGGTGCAACACCCGGGCGTGATTGATGAGCTGGCCAACGGCGATGTGCTGCAACAAAGGTTTGTGGCCCAAGACTTTGAAGCTGAATTGCAAGCTCGGCGATCCGCCTTAAAAAGAACCGGCGAGGACGACGAGGAGAACTTGTTGAATTTGCTGCGCCGAGCCCATCACGCAGAGGTTTTTCGAACCTTGGCGCGCGACGTTGAAGGCCGTCTATCGGTAGAGCAAGTGGCCGACGATTTGAGTGCCATGGCCGATGCCGTGTTGCGCGTCACAGCGGAATGGTGCTGGTCATGTCTGAAGAGCAGGCACCGTGGGGTGCCTCAATTTGGCATCATTGCTTACGGCAAATTGGGCGGCAAAGAGCTGGGTTATGGCAGCGATCTGGACATTGTTTTTGTGTATGAAGACGCCGACGAAAGGGCCCAAGAGGTCTATGGCGCCTATGTTCGAAAGCTCATCAATTGGTTCACGGTCAAAACGGCAGAAGGCGATCTGTTTGAAATTGACACCGCCTTGCGTCCCAATGGCAGCTCAGGTTTGTTGGTAACCACTTTCGCGGCATACGCCGACTACCAACAGCAAAGAGGCAGCAACACAGCCTGGACGTGGGAACATCAAGCCATGACACGGGCGCGCTTTGTGATGGGCGATGAGCACATGGCCAAGCTTTTCAACCAAGTTCAACTTGCCGTCATCAGTGCCCCTCGCGACGAGCAGGCCTTGAAATCCGAGATTGTGACCATGCGCAATCGAGTCCGCGCCGCTCACACCATCAAGCCAGCCTTGTTTGATGTGAAACACAGCCAGGGTGGCATGGTCGATGCCGAATTTGCGGTTCAGTGCTTGGTCTTGATGCACAGCTTAGACCATCCCGACATGGCTGAAAACGTGGGCAACATTGCTTTGCTTCAGCGGGCAGAGGCGGCGGGCTTGTTGCTACCAGGCGTGGGTCTGAAGGCGGCATCGGCTTACCGAGAGCTGCGCCGTGTGCAACACAAGGCTCGGCTCAATGAAGAGCCAACCCAAGTTTCCCAGGCGTCCTTGCAGGTCGAAAGAGAGGCCATTTTGGCCTTGTGGGAGGCTGTATTTCCTTATTCAGATAAGCCTTTAATCAGTTCGTGACAAGTTAAAAAAATAAAAGTAAACTGTTCAGTCACAAAACAGAACGGACAGTTTAATGCCTACCCTTAAGCTTTTCAAATCATGCGCCCTGCTGCTCGGTGTGTTGACCCTGTCTTCGGCTTGGGCGCAGACGCCCGCCAGCAATGACAAATCATCTGCGGCTTGCCCGGCGTTGCTGAATCACACCTTTCCAAGATTGCAAGACGAAATGCCCCAGTCTTTGTGCCAATACAGTGGCAAGGTGATCTTGGTGGTCAACACGGCCAGTTATTGCGGCTTTACCTCCCAGTACAAAGGTCTGGAGGCCTTGCACAGCAAATACAAAGACAAAGGCCTGGTTGTTTTGGGCTTTCCCTCCAATGATTTCGCCCAAGAAAAAGCCAGCAATCAAGACATTGCTGAGTTTTGTGAAAACACCTTTGGCGTGAAGTTTCCCATGTTCACCAAAACCTCAGTGACTGGCGATTCTGCTGCTCCCTTCTTCAAGCAACTCGCCAAAGACCCAGGCCAAAGACCCAAGTGGAACTTTTATAAATATTTGATCGGCCGGGATGGCCGCTTGATAGACAGCTACAACAGCATGACAAGTCCTGACAGCAAAGGCTTGACACAAGCCATTGAGAAAAGCTTGGGACAAAAAGCCTCTTAACGATTTAGCAAGAGGACATCGACACGTCTAGTCAGAAAGATTGATACTTTGAAATACAAAAAGATTGCCATTGTGGGTTCCGGCATCTCAGGCTTGGGCGTTGCGCACAGTTTGCAAGGCCAAGCCGAAATCACCTTGTTTGAAGCGGGTGCTTATTTTGGCGGTCACGCCAACACCGTTGACATTCGCTTGCCCACTGAAACGGGCTGGGTCACTCATGGCGTAGACACTGGTTTTTTGGTGTTCAACGAGAGAACCTACCCCAACTTGATCAATTTATTTGAGGAGTTGGGTGTCGAAACAGCCTTGTCTGATATGTCATTTTCAGTTCAGGCGCCCAATGCTTGGGGCAAGGAAACGCTGGAGTGGAGTGGCAGCAATTTAGACACCGTGTTTGCACAACGGCAAAACTTAGTGCGCCCCAA
>JAJTGB010000130.1 GCA_021298995.1 Comamonadaceae bacterium
TGAGGGCTGAAGGCAAGGGGGGCTGAACGATTTCTGGTACTCCAGTATGAGGAAGCCCCCCTTGCCTTCAGCCCTCACTGATTGACCAAATTAATGTTGATCTGACCCCAATTAAATTAATTTATCACTGGAGAAGAAACATGAACCAACCCACAAAAGCATTTGCATCGCAAGCCGACCTGGCGGACAAGGTTATTAAGTTTGAGCAGCTTAGCAAGCACTGCTGGGCTTATACCGCTGAAGGCGATCCAAACTCTGGTGTGATCATTGGCGACAAGTTCATCATGGTGAGCGACGCCACGGCTACGCCTGGCATGGCACGCGATTTGATTAAGCAAATTCGCACTATCAGCGACAAGCCCATCAAGTACGTTTTGCTCACGCACTACCACGCTGTGCGCGTGTTGGGTGCCAGTGCTTATGCGGCTGAAGGCGCCACAGAAGTGATTGCCAGTCAAGGCACCTACGAGCTCATCGTGGAGCGCGGCGCGCAAGACATGAAGAGCGAGATGGAACGCTTTCCGCGTTTGTTCCGCGGTGCTGAAGAAGTGCCAGGCCTTACCTGGCCCACCATGGTGATTGGCGGCGGTGATGCCACCAAGGGTGAAGTGCCTGGCAAATTGGTGCTTGATTTAGGTGGCGTGAAAGTTCAAATCTGGAGCCCTGGTTATGGCCACACTCGCGGCGACACCATTGCTTGGGTGGAAGAAGAGAAGGTGCTTTTCTCTGGCGACTTGGTGGAATACGAAGCAGGCGTGTACACCGGCGATGCGCAACTCGAAGAGTGGCCTGCCACTTTGGAAGCTTTGCGTGCACTCAAAGCCGAAGCCATCGTGCCCGGCCGTGGTGAAGCCATGAAGGGCCAAGCCAATGTGAACAAGGCCTTGGATTACACCAAGCGCTGGGTGGAAACATTGTTCAATGCCGGCAAAGAAGCTGTTGCGGGCAAGATGGATTTGAAAGCCGCCATGGCCCACACCCGCAAAAGCATGGACCCTGTGTTTGGTCATGTGTTCATTTACGAACACTGCTTGCCCTTTGACGTGACCCGCGCTTACGACGAAGCCTCCGGCATCAAAAACCCCCGCATCTGGACCGCAGAGCGAGACATCGAAATGTGGAAAGCCCTGCAGGCCTGACCCCATTTGTTTGACCCCAATTAAAGTTTCATGAGTTCGCGCACGTCGGTTTCGTAGTCTTTGAGTTTGCGTTGCGCTTTCAAACGTTGAGCTGGGGTCGTGGCGTTGTGGAGTTGCGCTAAATTTTGACAAGCTTGCTGCTCTAGCTGAAGCTGCTTAGACAACTCTGCGCCATCTTTGGGTCTGACAGATTGCAAAATTAGGGACTGCAGCGCTGACTCGACTTGGGCTACTGGCATGGCCGGTTTGGTCATTTCGGACGACATGGCCTGCAGCGCATTCAACTGATCTTGCTGGCGCTTGAGACGCTGCTGATAGCCCCATTCTGGTGTCCAAGCAGACTGTGAAAACTGTTGCCTCAAAATTTGCCGTTGTTCTGAATTCAAATCGCCATAAAACGAACTGAAGCGTTCTGCTGCCAGGTCAACTCGCTTTTTCAGTCGCGCATCGGGGGTGCCTTGAAGCCACTTCTTTTTCCAGTCCTCGTTGCGCGAGGCCCACTCTTTTTCTAAATGCTTGAACTGCTTGGCGCTGAGTTGTGATACCACTGGAGCTGCCAAACGACTGCCCTCTTGAATGACCGATTCGATGCGAACTTGTGCACCGTCCCATATTTTGCAGGCTTGTTCGGGGGTGATGTTTTGCGGTGCCAGCGTTTGGGCTTGCACCAGCAACTCGGCAATGGCCGGTAGCTCTTCTTTGCGGTGCCAGGCCTGAAGCTTGTGGAGCGCGGCCTTGGCTTGGGGGCCTTGGGCATCGCTGAAATCGATGTAGCTGTCTAACCACCAAGAGGCGAGTTCGGGCAGCTTGTTGTAGCCCAAGCGAACGGCACTGCATCCCGTGAAAATGGCGCACATTGACACGGCCATCACAGAAGCCACGATAATTCGGTACCCAAAGGATAATTTCGACATGCCGGACACCTCAGTTAATCAATCCACATTTTCGCTCGAACGGCCGCTGGACGTGGTTGTCATGGCCGCTGGTAAGGGTACTCGAATGAAGAGCCGCCTGCCCAAGGTTTTGCAACGCTTGGCTGGCACACCCTTGCTGGGCCATGTGCTGGGTACAGCGGCGCAACTGAAAGCGCGTTCTGCCGTGGTGATCACAGGCCACGGCGCCGCAGAAGTGGAAGCAGCCGTTGCCAAAACATCGGGCGACTTGGCCATCAAATTTGTTCGGCAAGAACCCCAATTGGGCACCGGCCATGCCGTGCAACAAGCCGTGCCCGAGCTGGCCGACGATGGCTTGGTGGTGGTGTTGTCTGGCGATGTGCCCCTGACCCAAACCGACACGCTCAAGGCCTTGATGGCTTGTGTGCGTAAGGGCGCAGCGTCTACCGATAGTTTGGCTTTGCTCACCCTGGACATGCCCAACCCCACAGGCTACGGCCGCATTGTGCGCAACGCGCAAGGCGATCATGTGCTGGCCATCGTGGAACAAAAAGATGCCAGCCCAGAGCAACTCCAAATTCAAGAGGTGTACAGCGGCATCATGGCGGTGCCCGCCAAGCAACTCAAAACCTGGCTGGCCAAACTGGACAACCACAATGCCCAAGGTGAGTACTACCTCACCGACGTGGTGAAGTGGGCTGTGGCCGATGGCGTGAAGGTGGTGGCGCATCGCATTCAGGACGAGCTACAAGTGACGGGCGTTAACAGTCCTCAACAATTGGCTCAATTGGAGCGCGCATACCAGTTGAAAAATGCCAACGAATTGATGCTGCAAGGCGTGCGCCTGGCCGACCCAGCGCGCTTGGATGTGCGTGGCCAATTGCACTGCGAAGCCGATGTCGAAATTGATGTGAACTGTGTGTTTGAAGGCCAAGTGCACTTGGGCGAAGGCGTGCGCATTGGCCCCAACTGCGTCATAGCCAACGCGCGCATTGCCGCGGGCGCCGTGATTCATGCCTTCACGCACATCGATGGTGAAAAGCTGGGTGTGACGGTGGGCGAGGGCTCTTTGATTGGTCCCTTTGCACGGCTGCGGCCTGGTGCCGATTTGGCCGCTGAAGTGCACATTGGCAATTTTGTGGAAGTTAAAAACTCCACCATGGCCAAAGGCGCCAAAGCCAACCACTTGGCTTACCTGGGCGATGCCACGGTGGGCGAGCGCGTGAACTACGGCGCGGGCAGTATCACGGCCAATTACGACGGTGCCAACAAACACCGCACCGTGATTGAAAACGATGTGCACATTGGCAGCAACTGCGTGCTCATTGCCCCTGTCACCATTGGTGCGGGCGGCACAGTGGGTGGGGGCTCGGCCATTTCAAAAAGCACCGAGCCTGGCGCTTTGAGCGTGGCGCGTGGCCGGCAAACCAGCATTGCCAATTGGCAAAGACCCCAAAAAAATCCTAAGACCAAATAACAGCAGGCCAGTGAACTTCAAGCGCTGGGCAAGCTGAGTTCAGTGCCAAACTTGGCGCGCTTGAGGCTGAAGAAGGCTTTGACGTTTCTCACATTGGCGTCTTGCGTGAGCAATTTTTGCGTGAGCGCCAAGTAGGCTGGCATGTCTGGCGTTTGCACCACCAGCACAAAGTCGGGCCCAGGTGAGACACGCCAGCATTGCTGAACCGCTGGCTCTTGCACAGCGCGTGTTTCGAAAGCTTGCAGCCATTCCTCGCCCTGTTTGTCGAGGCTGACTTCAATCAAAGCCGAGAGGCCGTGGCCCAAGTACTGCCCTAATTTGTTGGCCGACAAAATGGCCACTTGCTTTTCAATCCAACCCTCTTGTTGCAGGCGCTTGGTTCTGCGCAGGCAGGTGGGGGCTGAGATGCGCAACTTTTCGGCCAAGGCCACATTGTTGAGGCTGGCATCGGCTTGCAACAGGGCCAACAACTTCAGGTCTGTGGCGTCCAATGCGGCTGAGTTCTCAGATGGATTTGTCATTGATATGTTTTTAATTTCAAATTTATCAATAAAATGAAATAATAATTTAATTTTAGTAAATTGTGAAATATTAGTTCAATTAAGTGAATTTATTTTAAGGTAATTTCATTATAAGAAGCATAAGATCCTGCCACATTCAAATTGAAGGGTTGGCTTATGTGCGGCATTGTTGGTGCAGTTTCCGATAGAAACATCGTCCCTATTTTGGTTCAAGGTTTGCAACGCTTGGAATATCGGGGCTACGACTCTTGCGGCGTGGCCATCCATGAGGCCAGCCTCAAACACGGACAAGGTGGGCTCAAGCGGGCGCGCAGCACATCGCGCGTGTCTGAACTCATGAGCCAAATTGAAACCGATCATTTGGCCAGCGGCACCGGCATTGCGCACACCCGCTGGGCCACGCACGGTGCACCGGCTGTGCACAACGCACACCCCCACTTCAGCTCAGGCCCTGGCACATTGGCTTCTTTGGCAAACAAACCCGGCCGTGTGGCCTTGGTGCACAACGGCATCATTGAAAACCACGATGAATTGCGCGCGCAGTTGCAAGCCAAGGGTTATGTGTTCACCAGCCAAACCGACACCGAGGTGATCTCGCATTGGGTTGACAGTGTGTATGACGGCGATTTGTTTGACGCGGTGAAGCGCACGGTTTTGGAATTGAAAGGCGCATACGCCATCGCTGTTTTTCACAAAGACGAACCCCAGCGTGTGGTGGGTGCTCGCGCCGGCTCACCGCTTATTTTGGGTGTGGGCACATCGCATCACGAAAACTTTTTGGCCAGCGATGCCATGGCCCTGGCCGGTATCACCGATCAAATTGTGTACCTCGAAGAGGGCGATTTGGTCGACATTCAATTGGGTAAATATTGGATTGAAGACCGCCATCACCAGCGCGTAGAACGCCCTGTCAAAACAGTGCATGCCCACAGTGGCGCCGCAGAGTTGGGGCCTTACCGCCACTACATGCAGAAAGAAATTTTTGAGCAACCGCGCGCCATTGCAGACACATTGGAAGGTGTTGAGCACATCGTGCCCGAGTTGTTTGATGGTGTGAGTGGTGGCGCCAATTCCGCCAGTGCGTTCCAAGTTTTCAAAGACATTGACAATGTTTTGATCTTGGCGTGTGGCACCAGTTATTACAGCGGCTGTGTGGCCAAGTATTGGTTGGAGTCTGTGGCAAAAATACCTTGCCAAGTGGAAATTGCCAGCGAGTATCGCTACCGAGATTCAGTGCCCAACCCCAAAACCTTGGTGGTCACCATCACGCAGTCGGGCGAAACGGCTGACACCTTGGCCGCATTGCGACATGCGCAAAGTTTGGGCATGCACCACACCCTCACCATTTGCAACGTGGCCACTTCGGCCATGGTGCGTGAGTGCAAGTTGAAAGACATGCGCCATTTGCCCGCTGCTTTGCAAGCAGTGCTGGCACTCGAGCCGCAAATTATCAGCTGGTCGCAAGAGTTTGCCTCGAAAGAAAACGCCTTGTTCTTGGGCCGTGGCACGCACTACCCCATTGCACTAGAAGGCGCGCTGAAGTTGAAAGAGATTACCTACATTCATGCCGAAGCCTATGCTGCGGGTGAACTCAAGCATGGCCCCTTGGCCTTGGTCACCAGTGAGATGCCAGTGGTCACGGTTGCACCCAACGATGCGCTGCTAGAAAAACTCAAAAGCAATATGCAAGAGGTGCGTGCGCGGGGTGGTGTGTTGTATGTGTTGGCTGATGGCGATACCAAGATTGAGAGCAGTGAAGGTGTGAATGTGATTCGCATGCCAGAGCACTACGGTGTGTTGTCGCCCATTCTTCATGTAGTGCCTTTGCAGTTGTTGGCATATCACACGGCATGTGCGCGGGGCACGGATGTGGACAAGCCGCGTAACTTGGCTAAGAGTGTGACGGTGGAGTGATCTTTGGGTTGGGTGAGGTTCTTCTCCGGATGGGCGTTGATGTGATGGTGTGAGGGGGCTTCCTCATACTGGAGTACCAGAAATCGTTCAGCCCCCTCACGCCATCACATCAACTTCTTGGTCGGCGAAAAAAATAATTGAGGTCAGATCAACATTAATTTCCAATCAGTGAGGGCTGAAGGCAAGGGGGGCTTCATCGGCCTAGGCGTCATGGGCGAAAACCTGGCGCTTAATTTGGAGCGCAACGGCTTCAGCGTTACTGGCTTCGATCTGGATGAGAACAAAAGAAACAGCTTTGCAAAACGCACCCAAGGCCTGAACGCCTGCGCTGCCCATTCATTGCCCGAGTTCGTAGCCAATTTGCAATTGCCCCGCCGCGTCTGGCTCATGGTGCCTGCTGGTGCGCCTGTGGATGCCGTGCTGAATGAACTTCGCTCTTTGTTATCGCCTGGTGACGTGGTGATTGATGGTGGCAACACCTTGTACCGTGACACACAAAGAAGAATCGACTCCCTAGAAGACACCGGCATTTTGTATGTGGGCTGTGGCGTGAGTGGCGGTGAAGAAGGCGCCTTGAATGGCCCCGCCTTGATGCCCGGTGGATCTTCGCAAGCTTGGCCCTTGGTGCGACCGTTTTTGCAAGCCATCGCCGCCAAAGCCGAAGATGGACAGCCCTGCTGCGAATGGATGGGCCCAGGTGGTGCTGGACATTTTGTGAAGATGGTGCACAACGGCATTGAATATGCCGACATGCAAATGATTTGTGAAGCCTATGCGCTCATGAAAGGCCTTGGCATCACTGCGCTGCAAATGAGCGCTGTGTTTCGCCAATGGGGTGAGGGTGAGTTGAGCAGTTATTTGATTGACATCACGGCCGACATCTTGGCGCATCAAGATCCTGAAACGGGCCAGGCCTTGGTTGAAATGATTTTAGACACGGCTGAACAAAAAGGCACTGGCAAGTGGACCAGCCAAGTGGCCTTGGATTTGGGTGTGAGCGCGCCCACCATTGCCGATGCCGTTTTTGCGCGCACCATGAGTGCGCTACAACCCGAACGCCTGCAGGCTTCCAAATTGCTCACAGGACCCAAGCCGCAAGCGGTACAAAATTTAGACGTGGTCTTGCCCAAACTTCAAGGCGCGTTGTTGGCTGCCAAAATATGCGCTTACGCACAAGGCTTTGCCTTGATCAAAGCGGGCGACAAAGAGCACGACTGGCAATTGCCGATGGACAAGGTGGCGTCGGTATGGCGCGCGGGTTGCATCATTCGTGCGCATTTGTTGGAAGACATTCGCCGCGCCTTTGCTGACAACAACGACCTCACCAACTTGCTCATGGATGCGCACTTTGCACGCCTCATGGCGCAGTGCCAACAAAACCTGCGTGAGGTGGTGGCCATGGCTGCCATGAGTGGGGTGGCAGTACCTGCCTTCATGAGTGCCTTGAGCTATTACGACGCCTACCGAACAGAACGATTGCCCGCCAACTTGCTGCAAGCGCAGCGTGATTATTTTGGCGCACACACTTATCAGCGTTTGGACAAACCAGGCAAATTTCACACGCATTGGCCCAAGGGTGCTCAGTGATGAATTTCAATGTTGAGTTGGTGGCGGCCATGGCGATGTTTGCTTTTGTCACCTCCGTCACGCCGGGTCCCAACAACATGATGCTTTTGGCTTCTGGGGTCAACTTTGGCATGAAGCGCACTTTGCCGCATTGGCTAGGTGTTTCTTTAGGACACTTTGTCATGCTGCTGTTGGTAGGAGCAGGCCTTGAAAGTTTGTTGAAGGCGCACCCCTTGGTTTACCAAGTGATGAAGGTCATTGGCTTTGCGTACCTGCTTTATTTGGCTTGGGGTATTGCGCGCAGCGGTGCACCCGAGCGCAGCGGCGAGGAAGCCACACAACCCATTGGCTTCTTGGGGGCTGCTGCTTTTCAGTGGGTGAATCCGAAAGCCTGGATCATGGCCGTTGGCTATTTCAGCAACTACATGCCCACCGATGCATCACTCACCTTTGTGGTGCTAACGTGTTTCATGTTCAGCGCCATCAATTTTCCCAGCGTGGGTTTGTGGGTTTGGCTAGGTGCTAAGCTAGAGCAGTACTTACAACGTGACAAGATTCGCAGGGTGTTCAATTGGACGATGGCCTTGTTGCTGGTTGTCTCTATGATTCCTGTATTGTTTGTTTGATGTTGTTTTTGAAATTACAAGTGATTGACATGAAAAAAATCATTGGCCTTTTGGCAATCTCTTTGTTAAGCGTCTCTGCCCAAGCTGGACGTCCCTTGAGTGTGGACGACGCCAACGTGAACGACGCAGGCGTAGCACACGTTGAAACATTTTGGTCGCGTGCAGCCGATGGTTCGCGCGCTTTAACCATTGCACCGACCTATTCACCCTTGCCTGGATTAGATTTGATCTTGGCAGATACGCGCACTTTTTCAGGGGGCGCACACAGTCAAACCCTCCAAGCCAAGATGCAGATCACTTCACCCAAAGACAACAGTTGTCACTTTGCGTGGGTGGTGGGTGCAACCCAGTGGCAGAAGGGCGATGGCCAAAAATCTTTTGTAGGCGCTAACTCAAGCTGTGACATGGGTGGCGGCGCACTGCACGCCAGCGTGGTCAGCAGCCGCGATGCAGTAGGCCGTGACACACCTAGCTTGGGCGTGGCGTGGGAGCAGTCTTTCGGCGCATGGACAGGGCACATTGAATCAATTGCTCAGCGCGCTGCCAAACCCATGGTGGGTATCGGTGCACGCACCGAAGTCATGCCTGGTTTTCAGGCTGATGGCACACTGGGTCGCGTGGGCGGCAAGGCCATGTTCAGCCTGGGCACCAAAATTACTTTTTAAGCTGATGTACGAATGGGCGAGTTGCAAAGCGATTGCGCCAAGGCCTCGGCCACTTTGATGCCATCCACGCCCGCCGACAAAATGCCGCCGGCATAGCTTGCGCCCTCCCCAGCAGGGTAGAGGCCACGCGTATTCAAACTTTGAAAATTCTCACCCCGTGTCATTTTGAGGGGCGATGAGGTTCGAGTCTCGACCCCTGTGAGCACAGCGTCTTTCATGTCGTAGCCCTTGATCTTGCGACCAAACACTGGCAAGGCTTCGCGCATGGCTTCAATGGCAAAGCCTGGCAACACCTCTGACAAATCACCCAGGCTGACGCCTGGTTTGTAAGAAGGCTGCACTTCGCCAAAATCTTGAGACGCACGCTCTGCTAAAAAGTCGCCCACCAACTGACCGGGTGCTGTGTAGTTTTCGCCGCCCGCCACAAAGGCTTTTGATTCCAGTGTTCGTTGAAACACAATGCCCGACAAAGGGTGATAGGCCTTGGGGGTTTGCTGTTCCATGGCCTGCGCCTGTGTGGCCCATTTCAAACCATCTGCTTCGCCAAAGGCGGCTTGCCACGATGCAACATCGGTCGGGTAATCAGACGGCTCAATGGCCACCACCATGCCGGCATTGGCATTGCGCTCGTTGCGTGAGTATTGGCTCATGCCATTGGTGACCACGCGGCCTGCTTCACTGGTAGCAGCCACCACGGTGCCTCCGGGGCACATGCAAAAGCTGTAAACGGCACGGCCGTTTTGAGCGTGGTGCACCAGTTTGTAATCGGCGGCGCCTAGCAAGGGGTGGCCAGCATGCCGGCCCCAGCGCGCCGCATCGATCACGCTTTGTGGATGTTCAATGCGCACGCCCACTGAAAAGGCTTTGGCTTCCATGTACACACCCCGCTCGTAGAGCAAGGTGAAGGTGTCGCGAGCGCTGTGACCCAGCGCAAGCACCACATGTCGTGTGGCCAAGTGAGAGCGCACGCCTGTGTGGCGATCTTCAATGTGCACGCCAGTCACTTGCCGGCCAGAAGCTGTGGTCTCAATGTCCAAATCAACCACGCGTTGCTCGAAGCGAACCTCACCGCCCATGGCAATGATTTGCTCTCGCAAATTTTCCACCACCTTGACCAATTTGAAAGTGCCGATGTGGGGGTGGGCCGCAAACAAAATGTCGCTGGGTGCGCCGGCTTTGACAAACTCGTTCATGACCTTGCGGCCCAAATGGCGAGGGTCTTTGATTTGGCTGTAAAGCTTGCCATCTGAAAAAGTGCCAGCACCGCCTTCGCCAAATTGCACATTGCTTTCGGGTTTGAGTGTTTGCTTGCGCCACAAGCCCCAGGTGTCTTTGGTGCGCTGGCGCACGGGGCTGCCGCGTTCAATGACGATGGGCTTGAAGCCCATTTGCGCCAAGCATAGCGCTGCAAAAATTCCGCAAGGCCCAAAGCCCACCACCACGGGGCGTTCGCCTTCTTGAACGCCAAAGTGGGCCGGTGCATGACTTGGCGCTTGCCAGCTCATGTTGGGAGTAGCTTGAATGTGAGGATGCTTTGGAAAGCGCGCCAACAGCGCGGCTTCTGATGCTGTGTCTTTGAGCGAAAGATCGACGATGAACACCGCCAACAAATCGGCTTTGCGTGCATCAAAGCTGCGCTTGCACCGCCAACAAATCGGCTTTGCGTGCATCAAAGCTGCGCTTGAAAACATGCAGTTGGTCGATGGCCTGCGCATCAATGCCCATGGCAATGGCGGCCATTTGGCGCAAAGCGTCTTCGGGGTGAGGCGGAGGAATGCGATCTTCGTCGGTTTCGGAAGGCGCATCCGCTGCGCGGCGAACCTCAACCGGCAATGCGGTGAGGGGCAGTTTGAGTTCTGAAATTCGAATCATGGCGATCAGAGGTTGGGCTTGTGGTTATCAAGCAGACCCGCTGATTATCGCGTGTTTGCTTTGACAAAATGTTGGCACAAGCGAATGGGGTCAGGCGATAATGGGCGCGTGAAGCTTGCCAGACTGCCGCTGGTGCTAGCAGACATGCGATGGCGCAAGCCATTGCACAAAAGCCATGGTGCAAGATTTTCTTGCGCCATGGGCCGAAAGGCCGCACTGGAGGAACGTCCGGACTGCACAGGACAGCGTAGGAGGTAACACCTCTCCACCGAAAGGCCGCAAGGCACCAAGGTGAGGATTAGAGCAACA
>JAJTGB010000014.1 GCA_021298995.1 Comamonadaceae bacterium
GCTTGATTCTTCGGCACTGGATCGAAATTTGCGGGTTGCCAATGATGGCAGCCAAGCATTCTGGTCTACCCCCAGGGTAGATTCCATGATGCCACGCGTGGTCTTGTTGTTGTTGATGGCATTGACAGCTTGAACCACAATGGGAATGCCAGCCAATGAACCGTGAAAATCTGTGGAGGCGAGCAACTTTTCTGCCGTACCGACATCACCTTTTTTAAACTTAATGGCCTTGGCGCGCAGCATGGTGTGAGGAAAGTCGAGGTTCCATTCATGCGGCGGCGTGTAGGGGCACTTGGTCATGTAGCAAAGATCGCACATGAAGCACTGGTCGACTACTTTCCAGTAATCCTTTTTGTCGACGCCGTCGACTTCCATGGTCGAGCTTTCATCGACGAGGTCGAACAAGGTGGGGAAAGAGCCGCACAAGCTGACACAGCGACGGCAACCGTGACAGATGTCAAAAATTCTTTCTAGTTCATTGAAGCAAGATTCTTCGTTGTAAAAATCTGCACCTTGCCAATCTAGGGGATGGCGTGTGGGGGCTTCTAGATTGCCTTCTTTGGCCATGCTACTTCCTCATTCAATTGTTAATTTCACAAACAGTCTGGATCAAACTGTTTGTGAAATTACTGCACCCAAAGGTGCAGTAACTCAGCACATCAAATCAATCGACCAATTCGGTCAAAGCTTTTTGATAGCGGTTGGCGTGTGAACGCTCAGCCTTGGCGAGTGTCTCAAACCAGTCGGCAATTTCATCGAAGCCTTCATCGCGAGCTGTTTTGGCCATGCCAGGGTACATGTCGGTGTACTCGTGGGTTTCGCCAGCAACTGCAGATGCCAGGTTTTGACGTGTAGAGCCAATGGGCATGCCAGTGGCTGGGTCACCAGATTGCTCGAGGAACTCTAAGTGGCCGTGCGCATGACCGGTCTCGCCTTCGGCGGTTGAACGGAAGAGCGCTGCGACATCATTTTGTCCTTCAACGTCAGCTTTGTTTGCGAAATACAAATAACGACGGTTGGCCTGGGATTCGCCTGCGAAGGCATCTTTCAGGCATTGTTCCGTGCGCGAGCCTTTGAGTGCTGCCATGGTTCATCTCCTTAAATTTGAAACAAATGCTTTGACCGATTTGTCAAAGACTCTCGAACTTTATAGGTCTGCCACTGTGACGTCTAATTGAGTTATTCAATGGCCTTCATTAAGGCTGGCTATAGACTTAGGGTTTATACCAATTCTTGGTTGCTCTGCCTGTTGCACTTTGGGTCTTCAAAAATTACCCTACTGAAATCCTTTCTTTTTGACTTCCAGATAATGGGTAAGTCTCAAATGTCATCAACAAACATGAAAACCTCCCCCATTCCTCAAGCTGTGCTGGGCAACTATGACGGCTCAAGTTGGAGTTGGCATCTCAAGCGCAACATTTCTATATCGCCTTCTCAGTTGGCTTTGATTTTTGGCGCCTTGGGTCTTGTTTCTTTGATCATTGGCTTTGCTTTTTATTGGGTCGGGGCATCTCTCATACTGCCTTTTTCTCTGGTTGAAATAGCGGTGTTGCTGGTTGCCTATATTTACAACGCCATTCATGCCAATGACTACGAAACCCTCACGCTGAATGGCAATGTCATTCAAGTTGAGAGCAAGATTGGTTTGAAGCTGAACCACATGCAGTTTGTGAGCTCCTTAACCCGAGTAGACACTTTGGATCACATGAACCAGTTGATTCAACTCAAGCAAGGTCAAAAAGACACTTACTTTGGCCGATATGTGCATGCCAATTTGAGGCCCTTGCTGGCCAAGCAAATTTCTTCGCGATTGCTTTCAAACCACAGTTACTGAGCTGTGAGGGCCTGAATAGCCTCGGGCATGCCTGCCCAGTTGGCAAAGCTGCGATTGACTTTGACATCCGTTGGAGGCGCTTGTTGGTGAAGCAAAACTTCTAGGCCCGCCGTGGCACTGTCAATGATGGGCAGCGCCACCAAAGACTGAATCTGCGCGGCATAACCAGCCAAGCCAGCGCCACCCAAAACAATGGATTTCACGCCAGACACAGAGGCTTTTTGGCAGGCTGCCTGAAGGCACTCAATGGCCATTTTAGGGTTGGCCTGAAGCTCTGCGCCGCTGGGAATCACTGTTTCAATGTGCCTTAAGTGCTGTCCATAGCCTAAATTGACGGCCAACCTTTCAAGCATGGGTTTCCAGCGTTCTCCGCCAGTCACGATGGAGAAGGGGCCATGCACGGCTGCTTGAATGAAGGATGCTTCGGCCAGCCCAGTGACAGGGCAGTCCGACATTTCTCTCAGGGCAAACAGACCAGGATCGCCAAAGCAGCCAATGAGTACGCCTTTCAAGGGCTCATTGTTTTGGTGCAAATGGTCGGCCCAGGCGCCAATACACGCATGTGCGGCCACCGCATGACTGGCCTCACAAGCGATGTAGCTTGCGCCAAAGGTGGCAGTGGCAAAAACCAATGCGGCATTTTGTGGCAGCTTGGGTTGCAGCACTTCTTGAAGCCGCTCTGTGGTCAATCTGTTGGTGTTTGGATTGATCACCAGGTACCTACCGGAAATTTTTTCGTCCATCAATTTCACATCCTTTGGGCTTGAATCACTTTTTTGGTGCACGAACAACAAGATTGGTGCTTCGTTGGTTGGCAGCGCGCCATCTTGATGCAAGTCATGTCTTGATACTTGGGCATGGTTTGTGCTGAAGCAATTTCAGATCCTTCAAACCTGAGATTGATCTTAACTTTTTCAAAATATGACTTCAAGGAGAACTCATGAAGCGTCGTGATTTATTGGCAGTTGCAGCATCCACAGTAGCAGCCCCTTGGGTCCATGCCCAATCTGGAGCATGGCCAACAAGAGGCCCCATTCGTTTGATCTGCCAATATCCACCAGGTGGCTTGGTTGACACCGTGGCTCGCTTGTTGGCGCCCCATTTGTCGCAAGCGCTGTCGCAAACGGTGGTTGTCGAAAACAGAGCCGGCGCTGGCGGCCTGATTGGTACTGAATACGCTTCACGCCAGCCTGCCGATGGCTACACACTGTTGGTCAGCCATGCCTCAGTGCATATTTATGCCACTGCCACACGCCGCTCCATGCCCTTTGACCCTGTCAACGACTTTACCCACATGGGGATGTTGGTTGAGGCGCCCATGTTGTTGTTGGTTCGTGCCCAATCTCAGTACCAAACCTTGGCGCAATATATCAACGCCGCCAAATCCAAGCCAGTTCGCTATGGCACCTCGGGCATTGGTTCGGCCAATCATTTGTATGGCGAGTTGCTCAAAATTGAAGGCCAAGCCAATGAGCATGATCACGTGCCTTATCAAGGCAGTGCACCCGCCATGCAAGATTTGTTGGGCGGCCAAATTGACAGCGTGTTTGACCCTGTCACAACCAACGTCAACCAACTGAAAGCAGGCTCATTGCGCGCTTTGGCTATTTCAACCCCCAACCGCTTGCCAGCCTTGCCCAATATTCCAACCTTTGCTGAATTGGGATACAACTCACTCACGGGTTCGCAATGGTTGGGTCTTTCAGCACCCAAAGGTTTGCCAGCGCCCATTGCGCAGCGCATTACGGCTCTCATTCCTGAGTTGCTGGCAAAGCCTGACGTCATGGCGCGTTTGGAAGAGGTTCAAACTTTGCCTCGCAGAACGCCTGTGGTGGGTGATGAATTTGTCAAGCTCATGCAATCTCAAATCAACACCTGGACTGCCGTGGCCAAACGCGCCAAAGTTGAGGTGATTGTTTAATCCAAGTTTGAGCTCTGTTTGAGCTCTGTTATCTGAGGGGCGGCACTGTCCATGGAGTTGGGCAGTGCCGCTTTTTGTTTTCGTTAAGATCCCAAAATACTTTACCCACCCGATTTATGACAGAAGTTAACTTTGATCAAATTACGAGCTACGAGCGTTACAAGCTCATGGCCAGCCTGATTGTGCCTAGGCCAATTGCCTTGGTGACAAGTTTGGGTGCCAATGGGGTGGTCAATGCGGCGCCATTTTCCATGTTCAACATGATCGGAGAAGATCCGCCCATTTTGATGATCAGCATCAACCGTTTGCAAGATGGTCAATTGAAAGACACAGCCGCCAATATTTTGCACAATGGCGAATTTGTGGTTCATATGTCGGATGAGCCCATGGCGCAAAAGATGCACGCGTGTGGCAAGTCGTTCCCATCGGACGTGAGTGAATTGACCGCTGTGGGGCTAACGCCAGGTCCTTCGCACACTGTCAAGCCCCCCAGAATTTTGGAAGCACCCATTGCGTTTGAATGCGTGCTGCATGAAAAACTTGAAACGCCCAGTCGCTATGTTTTCATTGGCCGCATTCAGTGGCTTGCTGCACGCGATGGTTTGATCGATACAAAAGCATGGCGCGTGAACCTCAAAGACTACCGGCCTGTAGCTCGTTTTGGAGCCAGTTTTTATACCCGAACCGATGACCGCTTTGCGATTTCCGACAACGAGGGTGAATTACCGAACGTCAATACGGCCATTGATCAAATGTGATTGAATTAATTGAACTTGCTCTGGTTAAATTAATGTTGATCTGACCCCCATTATAAAATTGGGACATGAAACAAAAAAAGCAAGCCGGTACTTGGCCTTCACCCTTGTCGGCCAGTTTGTTAGCGCAAGCTGGCAACAGCATCATGTGGACTCAGTCGGTAGGGCACGATTTATGGTGGGATGAGGTAAGGCCTAGCGAGGGCGGACGGACGCTGGTGGTCAGTCGGGAGCATGGCGATATTTTGAAAGCGCCTTGGAGTGCCAAAAGCCAGGTGCACGAATATGGTGGCATCAGTTGGCTGGGGTTTATTCGAAATGACCTGCCCATGTTGGCTTTTGTGAACAAGGCAGATCAGCGCATTTACATCACTGAGCCACAAGGCGAGCCCGCTGCGTTCAGCCCAGAACCGCCCGTTGGCCAAAGCCATCGCTATATCGACATGATTTCGGTGGGTGAAGAAATTTGGTGCATCAGGGAAGTGCACGCCGAGTCTAGAGTTCACAGAGACTTGGTGGCGGTGGGGCCTCAAGGTTTGCGGTGCCTTGAGTCATCTTCTCATTTCTATGCGCATCCAAGGCTCTCGGCTGATGGTCGGTATTTGTGTTGGGTGGCATGGGAGCATCCCCAAATGCCGTGGGATGGTACCGAGGTGCGTGTGGCCGATGTGCGAGACGGCAAATTGCACAATGTGAGAGTTTTGGCGGGCAATACAAATACTTCTTGCTTGTCACCTGAATGGGGTCCCAACAACCAACTCTATTTCATCAGTGATGCAAGTGGCTGGTGGAATTTATGGCAAGCAGATTTGACGGGACAATTGAGTCACCTCATTCACGACAATAGCGAATGGGGCTTCCCGCTTTGGCAGTTGGGAATGAGGGCCTTGTCTGTACTAGAAGACGGTCAAATTTTGTCTGTGCATGGCCCTGTCGATGCTCGAAAAGTGGTGCGAGTCAATCCCCAGACTGGCCAGATGCAAGACTTGCTTTGCGACTTGACTGATTTCAAACCATCACTCAGTGTTTCTGGTCACATGGCTTATGTTGTTGGTTCCAGTGCCAATGTGGTTTCGCGGCTTATAGAAATTGATTTGCGCAGCTGGCAAGTTGCTTCGGTGGTCACCTCAATCAATGCGCCAATCGATGCAGCATTTTTTCCCAAGCCGCATGAAATTAAAGCGGTGCGAAAAGATGGTCGACAGGTCTTTGCCATTTTGCACGCTGCGCATCATCCACTCTATGAGCCTTCAGAAAAGCCGCCCCTGATGGTGGTGGTGCATGGTGGCCCTACAGCCAACTCAACGGCTACTTTGTCGATGAAGTATGCCTACTTCACCACACGCGGTATTTCGGTTGTCGATGTGAACTATGGGGGCTCTACGGGCTATGGCCGTGAATATCGAAATTTGCTTCGAGGGCAGTGGGGCGTGGTGGATTGTGAAGATGTATTGGCCGTGGTCGACTCGCTCATTGCGCAGGGTGTCTGCGCGCACAACAAGGTGCTAATTCGGGGCGGCAGTGCAGGGGGCTTCACCGTTTTGAATGCATTGGTCAGCAGCCAACAATTTGCTGCAGGTGCTTCTTACTATGGCGTAGCAGACTGCACCACACTGGCCACCGACACCCACGATTTTGAATCGAGGTATTTGGACACCATGATTGGCGCATACCCCGCAGAGAAAGCCTTGTACATTGAACGCTCTCCCTTGACGCACTTGAGCCGACTAAGCTCGCCTTTGGTTATTTTTCAAGGTTTGGAAGACAAAGTGGTTCCGCCTTCGCAATCTGAAGCCGTGCGTGACGCCTGTGTGGCCAATGGTCTGAAGCATGCCTATGTTGCCTATGAAGGTGAGGGCCATGGGTTTAGGCAGGCCAGCACCATCGTGTCTTCGCTGGAAACAGAACTCAGATTTTATGGCGAAGTTTTGGGGTTTGTGCCGCAGGTATAAACAGCCTGCCTCAAATCACAACAGAGACTTCGCTGCTGCACTGATCAAAACTATTCAATTTCGGTTAGCCCAACCACAAAGTAGTCTGTGTCACCAAAGCAGGTGGTGGGCAGGCCTTTGTGTTGCTCGTAATTGAGGGTGACGCGCTTGCCGGCGGCTGCACTGACTTTTTGGGCAATGGCCTCATCTCGCACCGTAAAATGAAACTTTTCTGGCGCAGCACCTGGCATGGCCACCAAAGAAAGTTCGCCTTCCCAAGTTTTGCAAATCCAGCCTTTGTTGGATACTTTTTGCAGAAAGCCGGCACGCTCACCCGTTGAATAGCTCCAGTTGAGTGCAATGTAGATGTACAGGGCAAACAGGGCAACTGCGCCTGCAAGGATGAACACGAGGGTTCTGAAAATCTTGGGTGCTTTGGAGGGGGTCATGTTCTTATTTTAGAGCAGACCATTCAGAATGCCGCAATTTGGCAATTAAAAATAGGTTCCGCATAAATTTGTGTAAAGTGTTGGCAAGAAAATAATGTTGATCTGACCCCAATTAAATATATGACTCATCTGGATGTTCAAGCTCGGTTGAAGGCTTTGCGCGTTGAAATGGAGAAGCATCAATTAGATGCTTGGGTTTTGCCGTCATCAGATCCGCACAATTCTGAATACATGCCTTTGCGCTGGAAGGTACGGCAGTTTTTGTCGGGCTTTACGGCTTCGGTGTCTACCATGGTGGTTTTAAAAGACGCTGCGTATGTGTGGGCCGATGGTCGATATTGGCTTCAAGCGGAACAAGAGCTGGCCGGCACCGATATTCAAATTGTTTATTTGGGGCGTCCCGATGTCTTGCCCTGGAATCAATGGTTGGCCGAGCAGTTGCCTGAAGGCGCTCGGCTGGGCTTCTATGGGGCCACCATGATGGTCAAGGCTGTGGCCGATATTGAAGAAAAACTGAAATCCAAACGCATCAGTGTTCAGACAGAACACGACTTGGTCGATGCCGTTTGGACCGATCGGCCTGATTTTCCGATGGCGCCTGTGTTTGCACATGCCATGGCCTATGCCGGTGAAAGTGCGAAAGACAAACTCAATCGGGTGCGCGATCAAATGCGCAAGCTGGACGCGCAGGCGCATGTTTTGAATGCCCTAGACGATATTGGGTACTTGCTCAATCTTCGCGGCACAGATGTTCCCACATCGCCTTACTTCCATGCTTATTTGGTGGTGACACAGCAGAGTGCCATTCTGTATGCACACCTCCCACGTTTTTCTGCAGAGCTAGTACAAAATTTGAAAGAGCAGGGGGTTGAATTAAAGCCCTACGACATCTTTTTTGAGGATTTAAAGGCTTTGGCTGGGCAAGCCGTGTTGGTTGATCCAGCGCAAAGCAATTTGCTCACATTCAAGCAACTTCGCAGTTTCAATTGCAGACTCATTGAAAAGCGCGCCCCCTCGATTGCCATGAAGGCCGTTAAAAACTCAGTTGAATTGGACAATTGGAAAAACTGTTTTGTTCGCGATGGCGTTGCCATGGTCCAATTTTTGAATTGGTTCTACAAGCATGTTGGCGCAGGCCAATTGACAGAAAGAATGGTTTCCGACCAGATTGATGGCGAGCGGGCCAAATTGAATTTATTTCGAGGTCTGAGTTTCACAACCATCCCAGCGTATGGCCCCAATGCGGCCATGATGCACTACGGCTTGAAAGACGGCACCGATACGCCCGTCAAGCCTGAAGGTTTCTTTTTGCTCGATTCAGGTGGGCAATATGACGATGGCACCACAGACATCACGCGCACCTTTGTTTGTGGCCCCTGCACCGATGAGCAAAAGCGCCATTACACCTTGGTATTGAAGGGCATGCTGCGCTTGTCTGCAGCTATTTTCATGCAGGGTACGCGGGGTTTGCAATTGGATATTTTGGCCCGCCAGGCTTTGTGGAATGAAGGTGTGAATTACGCTTGTGGCACAGGGCACGGCGTAGGCTACTTCAACAATGTGCATGAAGGCCCGCACAGCATCGGTGTGGGTTTGATAGACCAAGCCATAGAGCCCGGGATGGTGGTCACCAACGAACCAGGTGTTTACTTACCGGGCCGTTATGGCATTCGAATCGAAAACATTTTGCTTTGCAAAGAACATTGCGCCACCGAGCACGGTAAGTTTTACCAGTTTGAACCATTGACCCTGTGCCCCATTGACACACGTGTGGTTCAAAAAGATTTATTGGGCGTTGAAGAAACAGCCTCTTTGAATGCTTATCACGCCAGGGTGTTTGAAAAACTCAGCCCCTATTTGCAGGGCGAAGAGTTGCAATTTTTGGAACACGCTTGTCGAGCTATTTAGCGACCAAGAGGCTGCGCCGGCTTTTTTAAAAGCGGCCACATGGCCCAAATGCCCAGAAGAGGGCCCAATCCCAACCATGGCAGAAGGGTGGACAAGTCATGCCACTTGGCTAGGTGTGTAAACAACTCAATGCTCACAATAGAAATGCCAAAGCCAATGCAGTTGGTGAGGGTCAGTACGCTGCCTACGGCATGGGGCGGTGCATTGCTTGCTGTGAGGGTTAAAAATTGTGGTGAATCGCCTGCCACTGTCACGCCCCAAACTAGAAGCCAAGCCATCATCCATTCAAGGGGCGCAAACATGAGCCAGGGTGCGAGCAAACAACACATTCCACTGATGCCCAATAGAAGGGTGGCCACTTTGGCGCTGCCCCAGCGCTTGGCGCCCAAGCCCCCCAAAATGCAGCCCAATGCGCCAACGCCAATGACTGAGAAAGCAGCCATTGAAAGCTGAGTGCCTTCAAAGCGAGTGGCCAATATAAGGGGCGCCAACACCCACAACGTGTAAAGCTCCCACATGTGACCAAAATAGCCAAGTACCGACGATCTCACGCGCCAATCTGTCCACAAACTGGCCAAGGCTTGCCATTGCAGTTGTTTGGCTTGTGTTGTTTTTTGCGGGGGTTCTGGAATGAGCACATACAGAATGAGGCCGCCTGCTGCAGCCAAACCAGCCACACTGAGCATGACAGTAGACCAAGGCAATTGGCTAGACAAGGCGCGAATGCCATGGGCACTGGCCGACCCCAAAACCAAGGCCCCAACCAGCCAACCCAATGCAACGCCAAGTCCTTTTGGAAACCACTGTGAGGCTATTTTCATTCCGACGGGATAGATGCCAGCCAGGAAGAATCCAGTTGTGGCGCGCCACATTAAAAGTGCCAAAAAATCGTCTACTTGGGCAAGAGCTCCCAATGTGCACATTGAACCCGCCAATGAGCAGATGAGAAAAACCCACCTAGAAGAAAAACGGTCAGCAATGGCCAGCACTGCAAACACCAATGTGCCCGCAATAAAACCCAATTGCAAAGCACTGGTCAGTCTGCCAACATCCGATGCCGGCCAACCCATTTGGATTTGCAGATCGGGCATGACGGCATTGACGGCAAACCACAAGGAAGTGCCGGCAAACTGCGCCAAAACAATGATGGGCAAAACATGCCGTGGTGTTTGAGTCATTCAGATACTTGAGAACAATTGGGGTCAGCTCAAAAAAATTGTTTGATCTGCTTCATAATTTGAATATAAATATGAAAAAATCAGAACTTTCACAATTTCAAATTTGGGGCATTTTGGGTGGTGCGGCCATTATGCTCAGTTTGGCCATGGGAATGCGGCAGAGTTTTGGCTTGTTGCAGCCGCACATGATTCGCGACATTGGCATTACTGCGGCAGATTTTTCAATGGCCGTGGCCTTGCAGAATATTGTGTGGGGCGCAACGCAACCCGTTGTTGGCATATGGGCAGATAAATATGGCACTCGGCCTGTGGCGCTTCTGGGTGTATTGACTTACATCCTTGGATTGCTTTTTTTGAGATTTGCCGACTCCGCCTGGATGGTCACGTTAGGCATTGGCTTTTGCGTGGGCATTGCCTTGTCATGCACAGCATCCAACATTGCCATGAACATCACCGCACGAACTGTGAGTCCCCTCAAGCGGGGCGCTGCCATGGGGGCGGTATCTGCCATCGGCTCTTTGGGCTTGACCATTGCTTCCCCCATGACGCAGTCCCTCATTACCAATGTCAATTGGCAGATGGCTGCTGTTGGATTTTTGGGTTTGGCTTGCGTGATGCTGCCGGCCGCCTTTTGGGGCTCCAAGGCCGATCAAATTGAGCCAGAGGCGGTGGTGGGTAAGCCGCAATCGGCCACAGATGCCATCACTGAAGCGTTGGGCCACAAAGGTTATCGGGTTTTGGCCATTGCGTTTTTTGTATGTGGATTGCAGCTGGTGTTTATCACCACCCATTTGCCAGCCTACTTGGACATTTGCGGCATGGACCCCACCGTGGGCAGCAACACCCTGGCCCTGGTCGGCTTGTTCAATGTGATTGGCTCTTATTTATTTGGCTGGCTTGGTGATCGTTATTCCAAGCGCATGCTGCTGGGCGGTATTTACATGCTCAGGTCCTTGGCCTTGTTCATGTTCTTTTCCTACCCACCATCGCCCACCACCACTCTAATCTTTGGTGCGGTATTGGGCACACTTTGGTTGGGCGTGGTGCCCTTGGTGTCTGGCCTCATCGTGCAACTGTTTGGCCTGCGCTTCATGGCCACCCTGTCTGGCATTGCCTTCATGAGCCACCAAGTGGGCTCGTTTTTAGGGGCATGGGGTGGAGGCTATATCTTCAACCTGTTTGGCAACTACGACCTGGCCTGGAAACTGGCCGTCGCCATTGGCCTTGCCGCTGGCCTCTTTCAAATGACCATGAACACCCAACCTTCTGAAAGAATCAGAAACCAATTGGCCACCTGAACGAACAATTGAAATAATTGGGGTCAGATCAACATTAATAGGTCTCAGGGCTCAATCAGCATACCCAGGATTGGTGCGATCTAGGATGCGCATCATGGCTTCAAAGTAAAGCCTCTCGCGATCGCCGCGCGGATGACGGTCATCCCCAGAGGGCGTGAGAACACGTTGGATCACATCGTCGCTTAGTATGTTGAGTGCTTTGCCAGTACTCATGGCCAAAACTTGGGTTTGGCATGCTTTTTCCAGTTTGTACAAGCGACGGTAAGCTTGTGCAACTGTATCGCCAACAGAGACAACACCATGGTTCTTCATGAATAGCACTGTTTTGTCGCCCATTAAATGGGCCAAGCGCTCACCTTCTTCGATGGAGGAGGCCAGGCCGGTGTAAGTGTCGTCGTAGGCAATGCGGCCATGAAAAAATGCCGCCGTTTGGGTGGCCGGTAGAAGCCGATTGTCTTGAAGCATGTTGAGGGCAGTGGCCCATGGCTGGTGGGTGTGCAACACAACTTTAGCGCCCGTGAGGCGGTGCAGTGGTGCATGAATGCTTTGAGCGGAGAGTTCGACCACGCCGCGGCCCTCCAGAGTTTGCCCAGCCTCATTGAAAATCATCATGTCACTGGCCTTGGCTTCCGACCAATGCAGGCCAAAGGGCAACACAAAATACTGATCAGTACGCCCAGGAACGCAGACCGTGAAATGATTGTCAATGCCTTCTTCAAAGCCATCCAAGACGGCCATGCGCAATGCTGCGGCCAAATGAATTTTGACTTGTTGTACGGCGTCTTGAGTGCTTGATGTGTGAAGTGTGTGAACTGACATAAAACTTCAAATTGGAAGGTGAAAGTTCTATGAGGTTACTCCAAGCTGATTAGAATTCAAGCGGCGTAACCCTTAACTGTGCAACCCTTGTGACATTTAGTCTTCCCCTTCAACCCAGTTCCTTGTCAAGACTGCCAAAGTCATCGGGTGTCTACATTTTCAAAGGGGCGGGTACCTTGCCTCTTTATATTGGAAAAAGCGTTGACATTCGCAGCAGGGTGATGGCCCACATGAGGGCGGAGGACGAGCGTGAAATGATGTCACAAACCTCCCAGGTTGAATACATTGAGACTGCTGGTGAAATTGGCGCACTCTTGCTTGAATCCAACCTCATCAAGACTTTAAATCCCATTTTCAATGTCCGGCTCAGGCGATTGCGCAAGCTCTGCGCCATTCAAATAGAGGCCAAGGGAAATGGCTTGACGCCCCACATTGTGAGTGGCCAAGATTTAGGCCTTGGGCGAGTAGATGGCTTGTATGGCTTGTTCAGTTCCGTGCATTCTGCACAAAGCAAGCTGCGCGAATTGAGTGACCAACACCGTTTGTGTCTGGGTCTTCTGGGTTTAGAAAAAATCAGTCAACGAGGATGCTTTGGGCTGCAAGTTAAAACCTGTTTGGGTGGATGTGTGGGCCTTGAGCAACGTGATGCCCACGATGAGCGTTTGATGATGGCTTTGGCCGATTTGAAGGTTCACGCATGGCCGTTTTCTGGCGCCATTGATTTGGTTGAGCAAAACGCCAATTGGACTCAGCGCCATCGTATTCAAGATTGGCGGTATCTGAGTACGGCTTGTTCAAAATCGGGTTCGCTGAAGGTCAGCGTTCAACAAAGCTTCGATTTAGATACTTACAAAATATTGGTTAAGCCCATCATGCTGGGCACCGCTTGCCTAGAGTTGGTTGATGCCAATGCGAGCTAGTCGGACTTAAGCAAAGTTAGATTAGCTCAACAACACAGCGGTGATTGGGGTATGTGCGAATGTGTCACGCAAATTTCGCAATAAAGTGATAAGGTTATTGGTAACTCTTTTTTGGATTGATCATGGCTAAAGATTTCAGCGCAATGGAAGACAGCAATCGCTCTTCCAATTTAACTATTCATGAAGTCATTGAAACATCGCGCAGGTCCTTCTTGAAGAGTGGTACAGCCGTGACATTGGCTTCGGTCATGGCGCCATTGGCCGGTTGTGCTGCACTGGCGGGTCGTCAAAACAAGCTCGGTTTCAAAGCCATTCCTGTTGGCATGGGCGACAAACTTGTGGTGGCAGAGGGCTACACTGCAACTCCCTTAGCGCCTTGGGGCGAACCTGTGGGAATAGCGGGCAATATGCCTGCATTCAAAATGGATGGCAGCAACACTGCAGACGAGCAGGCAGTTCAAGTTGGCATGCACCACGACGGCCTTGAATTTTTCCCGCTTCAAGGTTCAAGCCGTGGCCTGCTGGCCATCAATCACGAGTACACAGACGATGGCTTGTTGCATGTGGGTGGCTTTAACAACATGAACATTGAAAAAGTTCGAAAAGCCCAAAATGCCCATGGACTGTCTGTCATTGAAGTCGAAATGAAAAATGGCAAATGGGACATGGTGAGGCCATCACGCTTTGCGCGAAGGGTGACCATGAGCACGCCTTTCCGGGTCTCTGGCCCCGCTGCGGGCCATCCACTGATGCGAACCAGCGCAGACCCGCAGGGCCAAACTGTATTGGGAACTTTGAACAATTGTGCAAGCAGCAAAACGCCTTGGGGCACTTATTTGTCGGGTGAAGAGAACTTCGCATTTTATTTTGGGGCGGGCGACAAGCCCACGACAGACCAACAGCGCTGGGGTGCTCCCAAAGCAGGCTTCTACGCTTGGGACAAACATGACGCTCGTTTTGACTTGCAAAAAAATCCGAATGAGCTCCATCGTTTTGGATGGGTGGTTGAACTCGATCCGATGGATCCCAACAGCACGCCTGTTAAACGCACGGCTCTAGGCCGTGCTGCGCACGAAGGTGCTTGGGTGGGGGTCACAAAAGATGGTCGTGCCGTCGTTTATTCAGGTGAAGATGCGCGCTTTGAATACATCTACAAATTTGTGAGTCGCGACAAAATTAAGCCTGCTGGCAATGGTTTGACACAGGCGCAAGCCAACAAAGATTTGTTAGACCATGGTGTGTTGCATGTTGCTCGATTTGATGCAGACGGAAAAGGCCAATGGATTCCGATGATTCATGGACAAGGTCCTTTGACGGCTGCCAACGGTTTTGCCGATCAAGGTGAAATCCTCATCAAAAGCCGGCAAGCCAGTGACCTTTTGGGCGCCACCAAAATGGACCGCCCCGAGTGGCTCACCATTGATCCGCTGTCGGGCTGGGTCTATTGCACCTTGACCAACAACAGCCAACGCGGCACTGCCGGCAGACCTGGCGTTGATGCGGCAAATCCCAGAGCCAACAATGTGATGGGTCAAATCATTCGCTGGAAAGATGCGGGTGATTTTGATGGTAAGTCATTTGAGTGGAATCACTTGGTTTTGGCGGGTGATCCGGCCAATGAACGTGCCGAGGCCAAAGGTAACATCAAGGGTGACATCTATGCTTGTCCCGATGGTATTGCGTTTGACAAGCAAGGTGTGTTGTGGATTCAAACTGATGCTCATGCAACGCAAATGTACAAAGGTGAATTGGCTCGCATTGGCAACAACCAAATGTTGGCCTGCGATCCTGCTACAGGAGAAACCCGTCGGTTTTTGACGGGTCCGACCAACTGCGAAGTTACGGGTGTTGGCCTCACTCCGGACAACACCACCATGTTCATCAGCATTCAGCATCCCGGTGAAACGCCTTCAGACCGAAGTGATCCGGCCAAACCGTCTCAGTATTCCAACTGGCCCAACTACGCCCCCAACGGCCGACCCCGTTCAGCCTTGGTCGCCATTCGAAAGAATGATGGCGGCGTCATTGGGACTTAAAGCCAAGTCAGCTAGAAGTATTGGACAATAGCGCTATTACTTTTAGTTTGGTTTTGACAGCGCTATGGCAATTCAATGGTTTCCCGGTCACATGCACCTCACCCGAAAGGCCATAGAGGAGCGCATCAAAGACATTGACGTTGTGATTGAAATGCTCGATGCCCGTCTGCCAGGCTCTAGTGCCAACCCCATGTTGGCACAGCTCATTCAAGGCAAACCAGGTTTGAAAGTGCTGAGCAAACAAGATTTGGCTGATCCAACGCGCACGGCCTTGTGGTTGGCGCATTACAACGCCTTGCCCAACGTCAAAGCCATTGGACTCGATACCAGCATGGTGTCCCCGGCCAAAGCCTTGATTGAGGCCTGTCATCAGTTGGCACCCAATCGCGGCGGCATGGCCAAACCCATGCGCGTGCTCATTTGTGGCATTCCCAATGTGGGTAAGTCAACCTTGATTAACACGCTAAAGGGAAAAAAAGCTGCCAAGACGGGCGATGAAGCCGGCGTGACCAAGCTAGAACAACGCATCACCTTGGCCGATGACTTTTATTTGTATGACACGCCAGGTGTGTTGTGGCCGCGAATCATTGTAGAAAAAAGTGGCTACAACTTGGCTGCCAGTGGCGCCATTGGGGTCAATGCCTTTGACGATGAAGAGGTGGCACTCGAGCTGTTGAATTACTTGATTTCAAATTACCCAGCGGCGTTGACAACTCGCTACAAAATTCAAAATGTGCTTGAGCACACCGATGAAACCTTGCTGGATGCCATTGCTCGATTTCGGGGTGCCATTCAAAGTGGTGGTCGGATCAACGCCACCAAAGCGGCAGAAATAGTGATTCACGATTTCAGATCAGCCGCCTTGGGCCGTCTGACTTTAGAGACACCCGCAGAATTCTCGGAATGGTTGGCTTCGGGCATGAAGGCAGATGCCGAGAAAACACTGCGCAAGGAAGCGCTTCAAAAAGAAAAGAAAACAGCTCGCAAAGCCAAGATCAAGAATTAAACAAGTGCCATGTTTTTGCGCCATGTCCTTGCTTATGGTTTTATCAAGAGCACTGGTACCTTAGAGGCGCCTGCCACTCGTTGCGCAACCGACCCCAACACAGTATCAGCCCATCCAGAACGCCCCTTGGTGCCCATGATGATCATGTCAAATCCGCCTGCCTTGGCTTCTTTGAGGATTTGCTCGCTAGGGTGACCAAATTTGATGGCCATATCATGGGCCACCTTGGCTTTATTGAGAAACCGAATGGCCCAAGCGAGATTGGTGTCTGCGCCTTCGCGAAGGTAGTCATCCACTGCACCTTTTGGGGTGAATTTTTTGAACATCTTGAGTGCAGAGTTGTCTTGGACTGTGATTACAGTGATGTGATTTTCGCCCTTCATGCTTTGGAAAAGGCTGGCCGCATATTTGACGGCACTTTCAGAGGCTTTAGAGCCATCGACCGCAATCAGGTATTTCATATCAATCCTTCAAAATGAAGATTTGATACTAGGCTTTCAGTGCAAAAACGCCTTGATGTAAATCAAGATTTATTTCTCTAGCTTGATGCCAGTCTCTTGAACGATGTTGTTCCAGCGCGATTGAATGCGTTTTTGCCAAGCTTGTGTTTCTTCAAGGTTCATGTCGAAGTAAACGCCGCCAACCGCTTTAACCCTGTCCATGACATCGGGGTGGTTGGCTGCTTTGAGAATGGCAGCATTGAGCCTTCGCTGCACATCAATGGGTGTGCCAGTGGGCACCGCATAGACGGTGTAACTTTGAAGTTCAAGATCTTTCAAGCCTTGCTCTGCCATGGTGGGCACATTGGGTAGCAGAGGCAAGCGATTGGCGCCAAACACACCCAAGGGAATAAGTTTGCCTGTGGCAATGAAGGGTGCAACTTCGCTGTAAAAAGCAGAGACCAATTGAACTTGCCCTGAGGCTGCATCGGTCATGGCCGGTACGTTGGCCTTGTAGGGCACATATTGAATTTTGGTGCCAGTTCGAACAGAAAATGCTGCGCAAACAAAATGGCCGACTGTGGCAGTGCCACTGCCGCCACAATCTAAAGTGGTGTTCTTGGCTTTGACATAGGCCAGCAATTCGGCCACATTTTTGACACCCAACTGAGCATTGACCATCAAAATGGGATAGCCTGCAATGGTGAGACCTACGGCAGAAAAGTCTTTGCCGGCATCGTAGCGAACAGGAACGCCGAGCTGTCCAATCAAGCCCATTTCATTTTGGCTTCCCATGAACAAGGTATGTCCATCGGGGTCTGCTTTGGCGCCCGCATCGGCTGCAATGGCCCCAGAGGCGCCAGGCCTGTTCTCTACCATGATGGCCTGGCCTAGCTCTGCTTGAAGATGCGGCGCGTGGCGTCTGGCATAAATATCAACCACACCGCCAGGTGCTGCAGAAGTGATGAGCTTGATGGGTTTGCTGGGCCAAGCTTGAGCATAGGCCAAGCTTGTACTCGTCAAACCTAAAAGAAGAGAAAGTAAGCTGCTTAAAAAGGTGTGTTGCACTTGACTTCCTCTGTGTTGTTTATTCTTTGACCGACCCTGTCATGCCAGACACGTAATACTCTACAAAGAAGGAGTAGACGAAGGCAACGGGAAGTGAGCCCAAGAGCGCGCCTGCCATAAGGGCGCCCCAGTGATACACGTCTCCTTCCACCAGTTCGGTGACCACACCCACAGGCACAGTCTTAACTTCGCTGGAAGACACAAAGGTGAGGGCGTAGATGAACTCATTCCACGACAAAGTGAACGCAAAGATGCCCGCTGAAATCAGGCCTGGGACTGACAAAGGCAAAATGATTTTGACCAAAATTTCCCAACGGTTGGCGCCGTCAATCATGGCGCACTCTTCCAGCTCAAAGGGGATGGAGCGGAAGTATCCCATGAGTAACCAAGTGCAAAAAGGAATCAAGAAAGTTGGGTAGGTGAGAATGAGCGCCAAGCGGGTGTCAAACAGGCCCATCTGAAACACCACCGAAGCCAAGGGAATGAACAAAATAGATGGCGGCACCAGATAGGCCAAGAAAATGGCCAGGCCCGTGTTTTTGGCGCCTTTGAAACGCAAACGCTCAATGGCGTAGGCCGCTAAGACCGATGCAAACAGAGAAAAGAAGGTGGATGTGACAGACACCACCACGGTATTCCACATCCACTGAGGATAAGCCGTGCGGAACAACAATTTTTCAATGTGGGCCAGTGTGGGAGCAACAATCCAAAAGGGGTTGCCATCACGCGAGAGCAATTCGTTGTCAGGTTTGAATGCGGTGATGCCCATCCAGTAAAACGGAAAGAGCAACACGAACAAAAAAATCAAAAGCGGTAAGTAGGTTTTGAAAATTTTGTTGGCATTGGTGTCCAAATAGGACATGCCCACATTGTCTTGTGTGTCTTTGCTCATTTGTCGCTGCCGCCTTGTTGCCATGTGCGGCGTTGTAATCCGAAATAACTGAAGAGAATGGCAGCCAACAAGAAGGGCACCATGGCGATGGCAATGGCTGCGCCTTCACCCAAAGCACCGCCAGGAATAGCCCGTTGGAAGGAGAGGGTGGCCATGAGGTGGGTAGCGTTGAGCGGGCCGCCTCGTGTGAGCACATAAATGAGTTGGAAGTCTGTGAACGTGAAGAGCACAGAGAAGGTCATGGTGACCGCAATGATGGGGGTGAGCAATGGCAATGTGACATGCCAAAACTGCTGCCAAGGCGTGGCGCCATCGATGGCGGAGGCCTCATAGTAAGAAGGTGAAATGGTTTGCAAACCTGCCAAAAGGGTAATGGCCACAAAGGGAACACCGCGCCATACATTGGCGGCTAAGGTGGAAAAACGGGCGTTCCAGGGTGATCCCAAAAAGTCGATGTAGCTGTCAATCCAGCCCATTTTGACCAAGGCCCAGCTGATGATGGAAAACTGTGAATCAAAAATCCACCAAAAAGCAATGGCTGAAAGAGCGGTGGGCACAATGTAGGGCAACAAAATAACGGCCCTGAAAAACGATTTGAATGCTAGATTTTTGTTCAGCAACAAGGCAAGCCACAAACCCAAGAAAAACTTGAGTGCACTGGCCACCGTGGTGTAGAACATGGTGTTAAACAACGCCAACTGGGTGACGCTGTCACCCAGAAGGAAGATGTAGTTTTCTAAACCGATCCACTGGCCACCACGGCCAATTTTGGTGTCGGTAAAGCCAAGCCAAACACCCAAGCCGAGAGGGTATGTCAGAAACAGCAGCAACAAAAGCGCTGCCGGCATCATAAAGATCAGGCCGAGCACATTGCGGCTGTTCTGAATTCTCTCGATCAAGGGTGTCATGGGTTCTTTTCAGTAAAGATCAAAGATCAAACTTTGTAGTAACGCTCTAGAACCGCTGGCCGCTTCTGCCACCATGTTGACCACAATGAAGTCGGCACCAGCGCCGGCTGAGGCATAACCCAGCTTGCCAGCATAGCCTGCAGGACGCATGTTTTTCACGCAATCGCGATAGGCGGTGTGCTTTGGATCGGAGGTCCAGATGGCAGACTTGGTGTAGAAGTCAAGAGGAGGCGCAATGTAACCACCGGCCGCTGTGAGCCATGGATCGAATTGCTCTTTTTCCATCATGAAGCGCAAGAACTCTTTGGCTGCATTGGGGAACTTGGTGTACTTCATGACCATTTGGTTGAAGAACAAGTGTGACTCGGTAGGCGTGCCAACAGGGCCAACGGGGTAAGCTGCGTGGTGAACATCAGAATTCAATGCGCGCACTTTTTCATCGGTGGATGTTTTGGTGGCGTAATAAATAGAGATGCCATTGTTGGTAACGCTGACTTGCCCATCCAAGAATGCTTTGTTGTTGTTGGGGTCGAGCCAAGACAATGTGCCGGGTGGGAATGTGGCATACATCTCTTTGGCGTATTCCAAAGCCTTGATGGTTTCGGGACTGTCAATGACCACCTTGTTGTTGGCATCGACCAACTTGCCGCCAAAGGCCCAAATGAGCCAGTTGCACCACAAGCCATCACCTGTTGCATTGCCTAGCGCAAAGCCACCAGGCGTGCCTTTTTCTTTCAGGGCTTTGAGCATCTTCAAGAAGCCGTCTGTGTCTTTGGGGAATGTGTCAAAACCTGCAGCCTTGAGGTGACTTTGACGGTAAACCATCATGGCGCCAGCTGCACCCAGTGGCACACCAATCCATTTTTTGCCGTCGGGTTTCAAATAGGCGTGGCATGAAGGGAAGAAACCACCGTATTTTTTGCCCAAGTACTCGCACAGATCAGTCACATCGAGCAATTTCTCTGGGTACAAATTGGCATCGTCGTTGGTCGACAAAATGATGTCAGGGCCAGCGCCAGTGTTGGCCGCTACAGCGGCTTTGGGTCGAACATCTTCCCAGCCTTCGTTGTCGACACGCACTTCAATGCCGGTGGCTGCTGTAAATTTCTTGACATTGGCCATGTAGGCATCAATGTCGCCTTGCACAAATCGGCTCCAGCGCAAAACACGCAGTTTGGCGCCTTTTTCTGGCTTGAATGCCATATTTTGAGCTTGCACCGCTGGGCTGACCGCCAAAGCGCCCATACCAATGGTGGTTGAAGCTGCCGCAGCACCGGCTGAGCTTTCGAGGAAGTCGCGACGATTCAGTTTTGTCATGATAAGTCTCCTGTTTTGAGTGGGTTAGCGACGAGAAAAAAGCGGTTAAAAGTTTTCCAATATTAAGCGGCGAGCCTGTTACCCGATGCCGCGTCAAAGACGTGAGCACGCGACATGTCGGGCTGAAGGTGGATGGTGCTGCCTAATTGAAATTCGTGACGCTCGCGGAAAACCGCAGAGAACTCAACCCCCTCGTGCCGGCAGGCAACGAAGGTGTCCATACCGGTGGGTTCGAGCACCGTAACATGGGCGCTGATGCCGCCGCTGTCAACCAAGGTAAGGTGCTCAGGGCGAGTGCCAAAAACAACAGGCTGACCGTTTTGCCCTTGAACAGGGCTTGGCAGGTTCAACAAAAGTCCATCGTTCAACTCAACCTGGCACTGTCCGCCATTGACCAACAATTTGCCGGGTAAAAAATTCATGGCGGGCGAACCAATGAAGCCAGCTACAAATTGATTGGCGGGCATGTCATAGAGGTCCAGGGGAGAGCCTGTTTGCTCAATGCGACCATCGCGCATGACCACAATTTGATCGCCCATGGTCATGGCTTCAATTTGGTCGTGCGTGACATAAATGGAGGTGGTCTTAAGGCGCTGGTGCAACTCTTTGATTTCGCTGCGCATGGCAACGCGCAACTTGGCATCTAGGTTGGACAGAGGTTCGTCAAACAAGAAGACTTGGGGATCACGAACAATGGCGCGGCCCATGGCCACACGCTGTCGCTGACCACCTGAAAGCTGACGTGGATAGCGATCGAGCAGCGATCCAAGCGCCAGAATGTCGGCGGCTCGGGCTACTTTGGTATCGATTTCGGCTTGGGGCCTTTTGGCCAAGGTGAGCGAGAAGGCCATGTTCTCGCCAACAGTCATGTGGGGGTAAAGCGCATAGTTTTGGAAAACCATGGCGATATCGCGTTCCTTGGGGGGCAGGTCGTTGACTTGGCGTGAGCCAATGTGAATTTGACCACTGCTGATCTCCTCAAGCCCGGCAATCATTCGCAGCAGGGTTGACTTGCCACAGCCAGAGGGGCCTACCAATACGGTGAAAGAACCGTCTACGATTTCAATGTCGACACCGTGAAGGATGGGCACATCGCCAAAATTCTTTTTGACGGATCGGATCGATACACTGGCCATTAGAAATTCCCTGATAAAACAGGCCTGCTTTCACTGGGCAGGCTCAAACTACTCAAATTGGGTATCAGTATCACACTCTTGGCTAGGGTTTCTTATCCAAAGTAACCCTAATTGGTCAGACCAAATTTTGAACTGGAAAACACCCTTTATTGGGAGAGAATTGCAGTACATAGCAGTTTTATTAAATTGAAAAGAATATGAGCGACATCCAATCCCGCCCCGAATTGCCCGATCATCTGTCGATTGACGCCAAAAGCCCTTTTTACAACGCAGCCATCTTCGAATTCGACATTGGCATTCGTTTCAATGGCAAGGAAAGAAAGGATGTTGAGGAATACTGCATCAGTGAATCATGGATTAAAGTGCCTGCAGGCAAGGCCCTTGATCGCAAAGGCAACCCATTGTTGATGAAACTCAAAGGCAAGGTCGAAGCCTTTTACCGATAAACAGACAAGGACTTTTCCATGCGCATCCCCGACTGGACCCCTGAGCAACTGAGTCAACCGCAAGAATTGGTAGATGCCATTTTGGCTCGCAGAGGCGGTGAACTGCTCAACATAGACAAAGCCCTGTTGTGGAGCTACCCCATTGCATCTGGGTGGAATGTTTACATGCGCAATGTCAGAACGGGGTTGTCTGCATCGCGCAAATTGTGTGAGCTTGGCATTTGCACGGTAGCCCTCCTCACAGGTGCGCATTATGAGTACCACCACCATGCCCCTGACTACCTCCAAGCTGGTGGCACACAAGCGGAGCTGGATGGCTTAAAAAGAGCGGTGGCCAATGCGCCAGACAAGGGTGTGCATGACGAAGCCCTAGACACCATGTCAAGGTGGGTGGTGCAGTATGCTGCCCAGATGACTTTGAATGTGAAAGTAGACGCTGGGTTGTTCAAGCAATTGCAAACCCAACTGAACACCACAGAAATTGTGGAGCTGACCACCGCCATTGCGGCTTACAACATGGTGGCCAGGCTGCTGGTTGCGCTTGAAGTTTCACCCGAAGAATAAGTTTTTGAAGGGGCCAATCAGGCCTCTTCGCTGAAATTCATTTCAATCGGGTTTGATGCCATTGTCACGAACCACCTTGGCCCATGTGTCAATTTGTTTGTCTATGAAGGTTTTGGCTTTCTCGACACTACCGCCAGAGAGTTCAATGCCCTGTGCGCTGAGTTTTTGAGCCACTTCAGGATTTTGTAAAACTTTGTTCAGTTCCTCGTTCATGCGCTTCACAATGTCAGGCGGCGTTTTGCTGGAAGCCAACAAAGCCCACCAAGCAGGCGCTTCAAATCCAGGGAATCCAGCCTCGGCAATGGTTGGGATTTCAGGAAACTCGGGTACCCGTTTCAAGGACGTTACAGCCAGGGGCCGAATGCGTTTGTTGTCAATGTGGGGCTTGCTCAAGAACACAGTGCCCATGGCCAATGGCACATGACCTGCCACAGCGTCTGTCATGAGCGGGCCGCCCCCTTTATAGGGAATATGGTTGAACTCTAAGTTGGCATTTTTGCCAAGCAAGGCCATGGCCAAGTGACCTAAGCTGCCATTGCCAATGGTGCCAAAAGAAACATTCTTTTTGGCTTTTGAAGCAGCCACAACATCGGCAAATGTTTTGTATTCGTTGGCAACATTGGAGGTTAAAACCATGGCAGAGGTGCCCACCAGAATCAAAGGCACCAAGTCTCTTTTACTGTCGTAAGGCATGTTGGGCATCAAGCTTTGATTGACGCCATGCGTATCGAACACAACCGCAAATGTATAACCATCGGCGGGTGCAGACAAAACAGCAGCAGTGCCAATCACGCCAGATGCGCCACCTCTGTTTTCCACAACGACATTTTGTCCCAGTTGCTGTGACAAGACGGGTGCGATGATTCGAGAAACCTGATCGACTGAGCCGCCAGGCGGAAATACAGCAACCAATTTGATGGGCTGCTTGGTGGGCCAAGCTTGAGCAAAGGCCAACAGAGGCATGATGCTGCCAAGAACCAACAAGTGCTTGAGTTTGCTATTCAGAGCGCGGGATAAATTGAGTTTGAGAGCCATTTCGGTTTTCCTTTGCGACGATGCTAGTGCTTCATGGCAAGCTGCTGATAAGTGTTAACCCTATGCACGGGTTATTGATCGGACAGAACTTCACTCACACTTGCCTAAAATGAAACGACATGACAAATTCTTCAACGCCGGCGCAACTGAATTGGCGTGATTCTTTTCGCGTTAAAAGCTTTAGATACCAGTGGCCCGCCGATCTGGCCACCTCTTGGGCTTTTGAAATGGAGACCATCCTGTTGGGTTGGTACATCTTGTCTGCCTCGGGCTCAGTCTTGATGCTGGTGGTGTATGGCGCCTTGCAATATTTGGGTTCTTTGGTGGCCCCCATTTTTGGGGTGGTGTGCGATCGCATGGGCTACAGGCGAATGCTGTGGTCCACAAGAGCCATTTACGCACTGTTGGCCTTTGTCATCATGTTGCTCTCTTTTTTTGAAGCACTGACACCCGAGAGAGTGCTCATTTTGTCGGCCATTGTGGGCATGATCAGGCCCTCGGACCAAATGATGCGCAATGCCTTGATCGCTAAAACATTGCCGCCAGAACAACTGATGGCCGCGCTTGGAATTTCCAGAATGACCTCGGATTCGGCCAGAATTGCAGGCGCATTGGCCGGCGCAGGTATTGTGGCTTTCCTGGGAATGACATCTGCTTATCTGGTGGTCACTTTCCTGTATGTCATCAGCTTTTGGCTTTCTAGGGGGGTAGACAATGTTCAACCCGAGCCAAGTGCTGTGGCTTTGGCCAGTCCGCTGGAAGACTTGAAATCAGCGTTCGCCTATGTTTGGCACAAACCCGTTCTGATGGGTGCGATGGCCGTGGCTTTTTTGGTGAACTTGTTGGCGTTTCCCTTTTCATTGGGCTTGTTGCCTTACGTCGCCAAAAATATTTTCCTCACCAACCAAACTGGGCTTGGTTTATTGGGCGCTAGTTTTGCGTTTGGTGGCTTGCTGGCTTCTCTCACTTTAAGTTCTCACAAATTCAAACTTCGCGCATCTCAGACCATGATCATTGCTTCAAGTGCATGGTTCCTGTTGGATCTTGTCTTTGCATTCACCCAAAATTTGTACTTTGGCATGTTCATTTTGATGTTGGCCGGTTTTGTGCAAAGTCTGTGCATGACGCCTTTGGCCGCAGTCATGTTGCGTGCCACCGAGCCCGCTTTTCATGGCCGGGTCATGGGCATGCGCATGTTGGCCATTTGGGGTTTGCCCATTGGTTTATTGATCAGTGGCCCGTTGGTTGAAAGCATTGGCTATGTCGCTACCGCCGGGCTGTATTCTGCTCTTGGTTTGATACTGACCTTGGCGTTGACGGTTTACTGGCGACGCGCATTGTGGGACCGATATTCCGTGGCAAACAATCCACTTTAATTTGATCAATCAGCTGTGGAGTCAAGATTGAAAATACTCATCACTGGTTTTGAACCCTTTGGGGGTGAAACAGAAAACCCCTCTTGGGAAGCTGCGCGTTTACTGAATGGCATGAGCGTCAGCCAATGTGTCTTGGTAAGTGTTCAACTGCCTTGCGTGTTTTCTAAATCACTTGAGGTGCTTGAGAATGCTTTGAAATTGCATCAGCCCCAAATGGTGATTGCCTTGGGGCAAGCCGATGGGCGAAGTGATGTATCGATTGAGAGAGTGGCCATCAACGTTTGCGACGCCAGAATTCCGGACAATGAAGGCGCACAGCCGGTGGATGTTGCGGTGGTTCAAGGCGGTCCTGCTGCTTACTTTTCGACGCTGCCCATAAAAAAAATGGTGACCACATTGAAGTCCAATGGATACCCAGCCTCTGTGTCTCAAACGGCTGGCACTTTTGTGTGCAATCAAGTTTTTTACGGCCTGCAACATGTCCTGAAAGATCAAAAAGTGGCCAGTGGATTTATCCATGTTCCCTTGCTGCCAAGTCAGGCTGCAAAACGTTCTGGTGCCACTTTGTCTAGCATGTCATCCACCACCCTGAGAGACGCCTTGCTGTGTCTGGTGCCGATTTTGGCCAATCATGCAAAGCGGGGAGAAGCTGATCTCCAAGTTGCAATGGGTGCTAACAGTTAATGGGTCGATTCAGATGGCATCACCAAGCCATACTTTTCGGTCAGCCGATGTTTGGCGCTTGGCAGAAAGTTGATGCGCGATGTATCGCCTTGGAGTGTTTTGACCAACAAGGGATCCATCACTCGAAACCAAAGTGGTGGCAAGTAGGCTAAGAAAAACATCCCAAAATAACCAGAAGGCAACCTAGGGAGTTGGGGGAAATCTCTGAGTGATTGGTAGCTGCGGCCGGGATAGGCGTGGTGGTCAGAGTGGCGCTGAAGTTGAAACAGCACCAAGTTAGAAACCAAGTGATTGCTGTTCCATGAATGATGCGGTTGGCAGCTTTCATAGCTGCCTTGAGGTGTTTTCAACCTTTGGATGCCGTAATGCTCTACATAGTTGGCAGACGTCAGTTGGAAGGCACCCCACACGGTCAGGGGCACCAAAACCATGAGCATTTCGATGCCGTAAAAAGCAATCAAAGTGCCGTGGACCAAAATACTGAGGCAAAGAGCCTGAAGGATTTCATTCTCAAAGTGCCAAGCAGATTTGTTTTGACGATGGAGTCGATCGGATTCCAGTTGCCATGCCCTGAAGGCACCTCCTGGAATTTCTCTGCAAGCAAATTGGTAAATGTTCTCACCCATTTTGGAAGAAGCAGGATCTTCGGGGGTGCTCACATGCCGGTGATGGCCTCGGTTGTGTTCAATGGAGAAGTGACCGTACACGCCTAGGGCTGTATTGAACAGTGCAATCTTTCGGGGCATTTTTTGAAGTTTGTGACCGAGTTCGTGGCTGACATTCAAACCAAATCCTAAAACGGAACCAGTGATAATGACGGTGGCAATCCATTCCATAGCGCTCAATGAGAAAGAGCAAAGGAAGATGCAATTGAAAATAACCGAAACCCACAAAACAGGAATGGTGGCGTACGTGATCCACCGGTAATAGGGATCGGCTTCTAATGCCGCAATACTAGACTCCGGTGGATTGCTGGTGTCTTCGCCAATGACAAAGTCTAAAAGGGGAACCAAAGCGTAAAAGAAAACCAATGGGAAAAACAAGACCCATGTGCCAACGCCGAAAACGGAAACGGCGATAGTGCCAACCATTGAAATAGCCGGGCCAATCACTGAAAGCAACCAGGCCCATCGTTTTCGATCGACATAAGGATGGCTTTGCTGCGGAAGATTTTGGACAGCAGGGTTCAATGAAGTCATGCCATGTTGAAGAATGGCTCAAGTATGGCGTTTGCAGCTGAAATGAACAGGGTATTACCCCTAGGCGCTTGCATTTGATTCACTTATAAATAGCTCAGGGCGGTTTGTTTTCGCCATGAAGATGCAAGGTGATTGTGGTGACTCAGCAAGAATTTGATTACGTAATTGTAGGCGGCGGCTCAGCAGGCTGTTGTGTTGCCGGCAGGCTGTCGGAAGATTTGAATACATCGGTCTGCTTGCTCGAAGCCGGTGGCCCAGACAATTCTGTGTTTGTCAAAGCCCCCCTCGGTTTTGCCGCCACAGCTTCTTTGAACATCAACAGTTGGGGCTATGAAACTGTGCCTCAAGCTGGATTCAATGGCCGCAAAGGTTTTCAACCCCGCGGCAAAGTGATGGGTGGCAGTTCTTCAGTCAATGCCATGGTTTACACACGCGGCAACCCGCTTGACTATGACAACTGGTCTGCGCTTGGCAACGAGGGTTGGTCTTACCAAGAGGTGTTACCTTATTTTAAAAAATCGGAACACAACGAGTGCTTTGGTGAGAATGCTTACCGCGGCATCCATGGGCCAGTCAATGTGAGCTATTTGAGAAGTCCCAGCCCTCTCAACCAAGCATTTATTCAGGCCTGCAATGAGCAGGGTATTCCTTTCAATCCAGATTACAACGGGGCGCAACAATTTGGCGTTTCACCTGCTCAAGTCACTCAAAAAGGCGGAGAGCGTTGGAATGCTGCCCGTGCTTACCTAGACCCGCATCGCCATCAGGCCAACCTGCATGTCATCTCGCAAGCCCATGCCTCGCAAATCATGTTTGAGGGCAAGCGCGCCATTGGGGTTAAGTACATCACCAATGGCGTGACGCATGAGGTTCGTGCGCGCAAAGAAGTGATTGTGTCTGGTGGTGCTTTTGGATCCCCCCAGTTGCTCATGTTGTCTGGTGTGGGGCCAGCAGACCACCTGCAAGATTTAGGCATTCCGTTGGTGCATGAGTTGCCAGGGGTTGGACAAAATTTACAAGATCACATCACCACGGTCTTGATTTACAAAACCTCTAAGGTCAATGAGGCCATGGGCTTTTCTTTGAAGGGCGCTTTGAACTTGGTCAAGTCCATCCTAGAGTGGCGATCAAAGCGCACAGGATGGATCACTTCCAATGTGTCGGAAACACAAGGCTTTGTGTCGACCGAGGGCAATACAGCGCATCCCAATATTCAACTGGCGCTTTGCACTGGCATCGTCGACGACCACGCGCGCAAAATGCACCTTGGGCATGGCTATACCTTGCATGTCACCCTCATGCGACCCAAGAGCCGTGGCACGCTGACATTGGCAAGCCGCAATCCCATGGACAAACCCCTCATTGACCCTGCGTTTTTCAAACACCCCGATGATCTTGAGACACTGGTGACGGCCACTCAATTGGGCTTGAGGGTCATGGCATCCCCCGGTTTAAATGCCTATCGGGGCGAGATGCTGTATGAGGTTGATCACAACCAACCGGGTCAAATACGCGATTTTTTAAAAGACCATTCGGATACGGAGTACCACCCCGTCGGCACTTGCAAAATGGGACCATTGCAAGACCCTCTGGCCGTGGTCGACTCTGAACTTCGAGTGCATGGTTTGTCATCCTTGCGAGTCATTGACGCTTCAGTCATGCCCCAACTGGTCACTGGCAACACCAATGCGCCTACATTCATGATTGCCGAAAAAGCGGTTGACCTTATGCGGCGCTAGACAAACGCGGCGTGCTTTTCAATCTGAACAGCACGCCAGCGCACAGGCTTGAGGTAACGACCAGGGCCAAAAAGCCGGCCTGGTAAGTGCCAAACACCGAAGACAGCATGCCGAAGATCGGCGCACCAATGACTGCTCCCAAAAAAGTGAATGTCAAGGTGCCACCAGTGGCCACCCCCGCCTGCCCCTCGGGTGCTTGGCGTGCCACCTCTGCCAAATAAACGCCATTCCAGCCAATGGCAGATGCACCAAAAACTACCAGCGTGATCCATATTGCCCAAAGAGGCAATTGGGGCAGCAGCAGGGCAGTGACCAGTGCGCTCAAGGCCATCAAACATGCCAGCAGCATGAGGGTTTTTTGTGCGCCCAGCCATCGATCCGAAATAACACCCCATGCAATTCGGCCTCCAATGCCTCCAATTTGAGTGACTGAAAGCAGGAGTCCCGCACTGACCATGCCGTAGCTAAGGTCCTCGTGCAAGTAGGTGACCAAATAAGTGGTCAGTGACAACTGGACCATTGAAAACATGAAGGAGCAAATGGCCATGGTGGCCAAAGTGCGATGACCCAATACCATGCGAATGGGCCGAGTGAGAGTTCCTATTTCAAAAGGCAAGCCAGCTTGCCTTAGATCATCCAAAGATGGGCGCAGGGGCTGGGACAAAGCCGCAAAAATCAAGCAGGCCAAGGCAACGGCAATCAGACTCAGTTGCCAATCGATGTTAATCATCATTGTGGGAATGATGGCACCTGCCATCATGGCGCCCAAGGGAACGCCAGATTGTTTGATCGAAAAAACCAGAGCCATTTGAGAGGGTTTGGTTGTGCGAGCCAGAATTTGGGAGCTGGCTGGCGTGATGGGGCCGTAACCTAAGCCAATCAAAAGAGCGCCTATGGCAATCACTGGCAAAGAGGGCACAGCACACAAGCTTAAACCCAGGCCGCAAAACAACAGGCCTAGTTGGCTGACGCGAATGGGTCCGAGGCGGCTCACCGTTGTGCCAGAAGTGAGGCTTCCAAACATCGCACCTGCATAGGTGAGTGAGATGTAAATACCCACCAAAGTGGGTGAAATGTCCAAAGCTTTGGCTGCGACGGGTGCCATGACCGGCAAGCTAAGCAATGCCATGGCGACCATGGCTTGAATGAACAGTGTTGCGATAAGGGGGAGCCAGTTCGACATGGGTCAATCCTAACCGCAGGCTGCGCAGATGGATGGTTTAAACTCAGAGGCTGTTTAAAAATATTGGAAACCTCATCATGGATTTGCTTCAAGCCCTCAATTGGCGATATGCCACCAAAAAAATGGACCCCACCAAGTCCGTTCCTGAAGCGAAAGTGCAACGCATTTTGGAAGCCATTCGCATGACTGCCACTTCAAGTGGCTTGCAGCCCTACGAAATTATTTTGGTGACCAACAAAGAAGTTCGCACCAAAATTCAAGCTGCGGCCAACAACCAGGCGCAAATCACAGAAGGTTCACATCTTCTTGTGTTTGCCGCTTGGAACGATTACACCGCCGAGCGCATCAACATGATGTTTGACTACAACAACGAGGTGCGTGGATTTGTGAACGAAGGCGCTGAAGCCTATCGTCAAATGTTGCTCAAGAACTATCCAGCCAAAGGCCCTGAGGTTAACTTCCAGCATGCAGCCAAGCAGTCTTACATTGCTTTGGGTACGGCCTTGATAGCGGCAGCTGAGCAAGAAGTGGATGCCACGCCCATGGAAGGCTTTAACCCCAAGGCGGTCGATGAAATTTTGGATTTGGCATCACGGGGTCTGCGCAGCACTGTTTTACTGCCACTGGGCTATCGTGAATCCGACAAAGATTGGTTGGTGAATATGAAAAAGGTGCGCCGTACCAGCGAAAATTTCATCACTGAAATTAAATAAATCTGATTTCAACGAAGGGCTCTGACACACGTGTCAGAGCCTTTTTTCATTCAACGTGCACACTGATTTTGTTGGCTGCTGCGCGTGCGCGTTGCAGGGCATTGCTGCCGTGGGCCAAAGCAACGGCCATGCGGCGAAACGGACGGGTGGTGGGCTTGCCAAAAATTCTGACATCAACGCCTGGTTCTTGCAGGGCCTCTGAGACACCCGCGTAACTCGGATTTTTTCCTTCGCGGTCGGCAAGCACCACCGCACTGGCACCTTCTTTGGCTTCAATCACGGGAATGGGCAAGCCCAAAATAGCCCGAGCATGCAAATCAAATTCACTTAAGTTTTGACTGATCAAAGTGACCATGCCTGTGTCGTGAGGGCGCGGGCTCAGTTCACTGAAAATAACTTCGTTGGCCGTGACAAAAAATTCCACGCCAAACAAGCCTGCGCCGCCTAAATCGGCCGTGACTTTTTCGGCCATGTCTTGAGCAGTTTGCAAATAATCTGACTTCATGGCCTGGGGTTGCCAGCTGTATTGATAGTCGCCGCGTTCTTGAACATGGCCAATGGGTGGGCAAAACAAAGTGGGGCCACTGCGTTGGCGGATGGTGAGCAGGGTAATTTCAAATTCAAACTTGATGAATTCTTCGACGATCACTTTTTTGCGATCGCCGCGCATACCGGCACAGGCGAAATCCCAACTGGCCTGTATATCAGCCTCTGTTTTGGCAACACTTTGACCCTTGCCAGAAGAACTCATGACGGGTTTGATTACCACGGGGAAGCCAATGGCCTTGGCTTGAGTCATCAGCTCGTTGCTGGACTCTGCGTAATTGAACTTGGCTGTGCGTACACCTAAACCCACTGCGACATCGCGAATTCGATCGCGGTTCATGGTGAGGTTGGCCGCACGGGCGCTAGGAATAACTTCAAATCCTTCTTTTTCAAACTCGATCAAGACTTCCGTTCGAATGGCTTCAATTTCTGGAACGATCAGGTCGGGCTGGTGTTTTGCAATGGCAGCGCGCAAGGGTGTTTCATCCAGCATGCTGAAAATTTCACATTCGTCGGCCACTTGCATGGCGGGTGCATGGGCATAGCTGTCGCAGGCGATGACGTAGCAGCCAAGGCGTTTCGCACTGATGACAAATTCTTTGCCTAGTTCACCGGAGCCCAAAAGCAGTATTTTTTTCATAATGTGGATTAACGACTTTGAAATGACTTCGTAGATAATATGCCACATGTTCAAAGTTCAAACTCACCAATCTCTGGCTCGCCTTGTGCTGGTCTGGTTTGCTTTGTTCATTGGCGTGGCAGTAGCGTCACCCATTTTCAACCCTACCGAAACCCAAATGGTTTGTTCCAGTTCGGGCGGTATGAAAATGGTCAGTTCTAGCCAAGAAGGTGGTGATTCACCCGTTGCCACCAACATGGATTGCCCTTTGTGCTCGCCCGTCGCCCCTGTGTTGCCAGCTTGTTCCGCGCCGCTTGAGAATCTCAGCCCTTTGGCCCATGCCCTGCATCCTGTTGCGGCGGCGCTCATTGTCTCCCTTACGGCTCCGCCACTGCCTTCCCGTGGGCCGCCTGCCGTCTGAACCCTTCCGCAGGGTGTGATCAGACCCTTGGGTCTTTTCCGAAATCAATTAATTTCAGTTTCAGTTTCAAAGAGTGGGTGCGATTCGCCCAGATCACAGACGGAGAATTTTCATGAAGCGTTTTACATTGTCGATGGCCGTGACTTTGGCCTTAGCCTCCTTTTCAGTATCAGCCCAAGTGACTGTGTCCGACCCTTGGGTGCGTGCCACAGTTGCTCAACAAAAAGCGACAGGTGCATTTATGAAGTTGCAAGCAAAGCAAGATGCCAAATTGATCAGTGCCAAATCGCCTGCGGCTGGTATTGTGGAAGTGCATGAAATGGCCATGGACGGTGGCGTGATGAAAATGCGTGCCATTGAAGGCTTGGCTTTGCCTATGGGCAAGGCGGTTGAGTTGAAGCCTGGTGGCTATCACGTCATGTTGATGGACCTCAAGTCGCAAGTGAAAGAGGGCGATGCTGTGCCGCTCACGCTCACCTTTGAAACCAAGGATGGCAAACGCCAAACTCTGGAAGTGAAGGCGCCAGCGCGCGCCATGAATACGCCTGCACAGTCGCCTCATGGCGGCCACTCTGGCATGAAACACTGAAAGACCTATTCGGTCTCTTTCGCTGGGTTTGACGGGGTTTCACCCCGTTTGAACCAAGCTTCCTCATTTTTTTTTGAAGTTGATGCTGCGCGCGCTTGATTTGTCGCTGCCTTGCGTTTGCTTAACTGTTATCCAATCATTGTCATGACTTTTAAATACAAAACACTTTCATGGGCCTGTGTGTCCTATGTACTTGGCTGCGGTGCGTTTCAGGCACAAGCCCAAACGCCCTCGAGTATTTCAACCACAGCCAACGATACCGTGGTGATATCGGGTTCGAGATCTGCAGCAAAACTTTCAGAAACAGCCGCTGCCATTGGGCTGGTGACACGCAAGCAATGGGACGAAGAAATGCCCAAAACAATAGGCGAGATCATCAACCGAATTCCGGGTGTTTTTTGGAATGACTTGGGCAATGAGCAGCACAGCATGTCCATTCGCCAACCCATCAGCACCGGTGCTGTTTACCAATACCTTGAAGACGGCATACCGATTCGGCCCTTGGGTGTTTTCAACCACAACGCCTTGAACGAAAACAACATGAATGCAGCCGCAGGCATTGAGGTGGTGAAAGGCGCGGCTTCCTCTTTGTATGGCAGCAATGCCGTGGGTGGTGCCGTCAATTTCTTAAGCCAACGCTCGTCCAAAACACCAACAGGATATTTGGGAGTGCGTTATGACGACGTTGATGGCTTTACCCGAGTTGACTCAGGTGCCAGCAACACTTGGGGAGATTTGGGCTTGCGGTTTTCTCACTACAGCTCACACCGTCAAAGTCAAAATTGGCAAGAATACAGTGGCGGTCGCAAGGACTCTTTTTCATTGCGAGCAGACTACAACTTATCAGCCACTTCTTGGATGCGAGCTTCTTTGATCAAGACAGACTTGGACACTGAAACGCCTGGTAGTGTGTTTGAAACAGACTATCGCAATTCTGTGGGCAAAAGTTTGAACACCTTTACATGGCGCAAAGACATCACCACCCGTGCCAATGTGGCTTGGGAGGGCGAAATCACCGCAGGCGGCGTGACCACGGTCACGGCATTCACTCGCCAAAATGACCATGGGCAATTGCCCAACTACACCATCACGGGTTGTGCAGGAACTACTTGCAGAGGCACTTTAAACAACAACCATGTTGAGTCACTGGGTGTGGATGTGAAACACGATCAAAAGTTGAATGGGAACAAGGCCAAATTGGTCTCGGGCTTAACCATCGATCGAAGTCAAAATGTTTTTGTGTCTGACAATTTGGCGATCACCCGCGATACCACTACGGGGCGGTATCTTTCTTACACGCTTAACAGTCTGAAAAACCCAACTGGGGTTCGCAATTACAGCGCAGACATCTTCAACCATGCAGCCTTTGCTCAATTTGAATTTTTACCCATCGACAAACTGCGCATCGTGGCGGGTGGTCGCTACGACAGCATTTCGTATGACTTTAAAAATAATCTAACACCAGGTGCCAACTATGGAGCAGCCAACGAAATCAGAGGTTTCAGTCGAGTGACTCCCAAGGTAGGTGGCACCTACGCACTTGATTCAAGAAACAGTTTTTACGGCAACCTGAGCCAAGGTTTTACGCCGCCCGAGGTCAGTCAGTTGTATGGCAAAACCGCTGTGCCCGATTTGAAACCTGCGGTCTATGACAACACCGAGTTGGGCTGGCGAGCTGCTTTGCTCGATGGCAGTGTGAAGTTGGATTCGGCTATTTACAGGCTGGACGGCAAGGACACCATTGTGAGCTACACCCCTGCTGTGGGCGACAGTAGCAATCAAAACGCGGGTCAAACGCGCAGCGAGGGCTTAGAGATTGCATTGAGCCAAGATGGGAAAAAGATGGATTGGCGATTTGGTGCAACGTGGGCTCAACACACCTACTTAAACTACAAGGTGAGTGACAAAGTGGGTGCGATAGAAGACTACTCTGGCAAAACCATGAAACAAGCGCCGGCACACGCCGTCAATGCCTCGGTGACTTACAAGTTTGCACCAGGTGCACGCATTTCCCTGACCGTGATCAAGCAGGGCAGTTCTTGGATGAACGATGCCAACACGGTGAAGTACGAAGGGCACACCTTGTTCAATGTGCATGCCAGCCAAAAACTGCAGGGTGGCTGGGAAGTGTGGGGTCAAGTTCGCAATTTGACCAACCAACGCTACTCTGACAGCGCTTCAAGCTCTTACAAGGGTACCGGCACCTATTCTCCCAACACGCAAAACACCTACCAACTTGGGGCGCCTCGCAGTGTCATGGTGGGCTTGAACAAGTCTTTTGGCACTTGAGTTTGATTTGAAAGGAATGTCATGCGATCTTTGAAACATGTGTGGTTGGCGTTGATGGCTTGCGGTCTGCTGGTGCTGGGCATGGGCACATCGCTATCTGCCAGCGCGCAAAACAAACCCGCCAAACATGCCAAGCGCATGCAACTGGCCACCGGGGCTGCATTGGCCCCCGATGGTCGCTTGTGGGTGGTGGGGCTGAATGAGCATGGCCAACTGTTCATGCAGTCTTCACCTGCTCAAGCCCTGGGGCAGTGGACAGCCCCTGTCATTTTGAATACCCAAAAAGACGAGATTGCAGCCGATGGGGAGTCGCGGCCTAAAATGGCTTTTGGCCCGAATGGTTGGGCTGTTGTCACCTATACGCAACCTCTCGCCAAGCCCTATACCGGCTTTGTCAGAATGCTTCGAAGCACGGATGGTGGGCAGAACTTCTCAGCGCCATTCACAGTTCACCAAGATCGACAAGAAATCACGCATCGCTTCGAATCGATTCTTTTTGACTCGCAAGGCCATTTGCACACGCTCTGGATCGACAAGCGTGACATCCCAGCCAAAGGTGCCGGGCCGAAGTACATCGGTGCAGCCGTGTATGGCAACCTTTCCAAAGATGGCGGTGCCACATTCAGCGCTGATTACAAATTGGCAGACCATTCTTGTGAGTGCTGCCGCATTGCCATGAGCAACACGCCAGATGGCAAAGTGGCTGCGGTTTGGCGTCATGTGTTTGGTGAGCAGACGCGTGACCATGGTTTTGCCTTTTTGCCGGAGGCCTCTGCAAACGTGCAGTCCTCATCGAAAGGGCCAACCAAAACCCCTGTCAGAAGCACATTTGACGATTGGCAAATCAATGCATGTCCGCACCATGGACCCGGTCTGGCAGCCTACCAAGCACAATCTGCCAAAGATGCAGCTTCCAACACTTCCCAAACTGGATTTCACATGGTCTGGTTTGGGATTCGCAAACAAGACGGCCAAGATGTGGCTGGTGTGAGGTATGCACGTCTTGGTGCCCAAGGTGAACCGCTTTTAAAGACCGTGAAGCCTTTGCCAGATGCACGAGCTGAGCATGCCGACGTCCTTTCTCACAAACAAAGAGTGGTGATCGTGTGGCGAGTGAGTGAGGGCAGTCAATCCACACTCAAGGCCTGGATTTCAGAAGACGCCGGCCAGAATTTCAATCTGAAAGTATTGGGCAACGCACAAGGCCCCAATGACCATCCTCGCTTGGTTCAGCGCGCAGAAAAAATGCTTGTGGTGTGGCGCAATACCACGGAGATCAAAGTTTATGACCTCTCTCCTTGATCAACTGAAAGCTTGGTCTATGTTTCATTCAGATACAAACCGCCTGTTCCCAAAGCTCGCTAGCCTGGCTGTGACTTTGCCAATGTTGTTGGGTCAAGCATTGCATGCGCAAGATCACAAGCACAGCGATAGCGCTCAGAAGCACCAGCATCAGAAGCAGGCTTCTCGGACATTGAGCACAACCCATGCATTTCATGAAAAAAGCTGGCCGCAGTTGTTGAAAGAGGGGCCTCGGCCGGCTGCTTATTTGTTCACCACCACTTATTGCAGCACGTGCCCAGCAGCTTTTGAAGTCCTTCACCAAGCTGTGAAAGAAAAAGGCAAGCCCGTTCCCCTGATGGCCGTCATGATGGATGCCAGTGGCACCAAAGCCCTGAGGCATGCCAGCCACTTCAAGGGAATCACCAAGATGTATGCCTTTGAAGGCTTTGAGCCCGAGATTAGGCAGTCGGTTGATCCTGCATGGCCCAACGTCACGCCATATGTTGTGATGATTGATGCCAAGGGAAATTTGCAAAAAGTGATTGGTCCACCAAGCCCAGAAATGCTTAAGCGTTGGCTCCCATGAAGGGCCATACTGGCTTGACCTTCAAGTTCCACAATAGGTTCCAAATCATGTGAAAATTGAGTCCATCAATTACAAGGATAGTGCGCATGAAACGTCCGAATATCATTTTCATCGTGGCCGACGATTTGGGATTTGCCGATTTAGGCTGCTACGGCGGTCGTGATGCACATTTCGGCAAAGTGTCGCCCGTCCTGGACGAACTGGCGGCCAAGGGCTTGAAGTTTGCCAACGGCTATGCCAATTCTCCAGTGTGTTCGCCCACCCGATTTGGGCTCATGACGGCCAGGTATCAGTATCGTTTGCGGGGCGCAGCGGAAGAGCCCATCAACAGCAAAGCCAGAACCAGCACCACCTTGGGATTGCCCCCCGACCACCCCACATTGCCCTCGCTGCTCAAAGAGCAGGGCTACCGCACAGCCTTGATTGGCAAGTGGCACTTGGGATATCCGCCAGCCTTTGGCCCTTTGAGGTCTGGCTACGATGAGTTTTTTGGCCCCATGGCAGGCGGTGTTGATTACTTCACTCATTGTGCTTCTACGGGAGCTCACGATTTGTGGGTTGGCGAAGAAGAGCAGCCGCATGAGGGCTATTTGACCGATTTGATCTCCAATCACTCGGTTGATTTTGTGAAGCGCATGGCGCAAGACACCACACAACCTTTCTTTTTGAGCATGCATTACACAGCGCCGCATTGGCCCTGGGAAACTCGAGAAGACCATGCGCTTGCGCAAACCATCAAAGACAATATCTTTCATCTGCAAGGCGGCAACATTCACACCTACCACCGCATGATTCACCACATGGACGAAGGCATTGGCTGGGTTGTGCAGGCGCTGAAAGAAACTGGGCAACTAGACAACACCTTGATTGTTTTCACCAGCGACAACGGCGGTGAAAGATTCAGTGACAACTGGCCTTTGGTGGGCGGCAAAATGGATCTCACAGAAGGTGGAATACGGGTGCCTTGGATTGCGCACTGGCCTCAAGGCATTGCGCCAGGAACCCTGACCACTCAGCATTGCATGACCATGGACTGGTCAGCCACCATGGTGGCGCTAGGCGGTGGGCAGGCCCACATCGATTACCCCTTTGACGGGGTTTCTCTTTTGCCTTTGTTTCAAAATCCACAAGCGACGTTTGATCGGCCGCTGTTTTGGCGCATGAACCACAGAGGACAACGTGCCGTGCGGGTGGGCGATTGGAAATACTTGTGTGTGGATGGCAATGACTACTTGTTCAACCTAGAAGAGGATGCGCGTGAACGGGCAAATCTGGGCAAGCAGATGCCAGACAAACTCAAGGCCTTGAAAACGCTTTGGGAAGACTGGAATGCCACGATGCCGCCCATTCCAGCCGATGCCACTGTCAGTTTGGGCTTCTCCAACAAAGACATGCCGCAGCGCTGAAGCTTTATGCGGCCTGCAGTTTCTGAATAGGCGCTTCCTTGATGGGCAAATTGACGAGGGCTGCCATGGCTGACAAAGCAATGTCTGCCCACCACATCCAGTGGTAGTCGCCTTGTGCATCAAACACCAAGCCGCCTAAATAAGCGCCTAAAAATCCGCCTATTTGATGCGACAGCAGGGTTAGGCCAAACAAAGTGGCCAAGTAACGGATGCCAAACAGTTTGCCCACCAAGGCCGCTGTGGGTGGGACCGTTGCCAACCAAGTTAAGCCCAGGCCCACGGCAAATGCATAGAACGTCCATTCTGTTTTAGGCGCAACCAAGTACAAAGCAATGAGCACCGCGCGTGAACCGTACATGACGGCCAACACGTATTTGCTGCGGTACAAGTTGACGCACGAGCCTGCAATCAAGCTGCCAACAATATTGGCCAAGCCTATGAGCGCCAAAGACCAACTCGCGACGGTAGGTGACAGTCCGCACAAACCAACCTCGGTGGGCAAATGGGTGACTAAAAATGCAATGTGAAAGCCACAGGTAAAAAAACCGAGGTGCAAAAGCAAGTAACTGGGATTGCGCATTGCATCTGAGACGACTTTTTTCAACCCTCCTTCTGGCGTCGTAGCCACAGCAGTTGGGGCATGGGTGTCGCTGGTCAAACGGTTGAGCAAGGGAATTGCCAGCAGTGCCACGGCTGCCATAGACCACATGGTGCCCATCCAGCCCACCCATTGAATGAGTTTGCCGATGATGGGCGCAAAAACAAATTGCCCAAAAGAGCCACCGGCATTGATGATGCCTGATGCCGCACCGCGCGCTGTGGCTGGCATACGCTGTGCTGCAGCACCTAGCAAAACAGAGAAGCTACAAGCACCCGATCCAATGGCAGTTAGTAAACCCATGGTGAGAATCAGGCCCATTTGGCTGCTTACAAAAGGGGTGACTGCTGTGCCCAACACCAAGATGAGCAAGCCATACAACAAGACGGGCCTTGGCCCGTATTTGTCGGCAAAGGCACCGGCAATGGGTTGAGCCGCCCCCCACACAAATTGACCGATGGCCATGGCCAAACTGATGCTCACAATGCCCAAGCCGGTGTCGGTATTTAAAGGGCCCACATACAAGCCCATCGATTGGCGAGTTCCCATGGTGATCATGAGAATGGAGGCTGCCATGAGCGATAAATTGAAGCAAGTCTTTGGAAAATTGATCTGGCATTTCAAAGTAGGGCAGTGCGCCACTTTGGTAAACCGTGAAGCGCCAGTTTGCGCAATGGGCATAGCGTTGCTTGCCACGGTAATCTACAAAATCACCGCGGGTGCCGTGGCTCATCCAAACCTTCTGCGCTAACTTGTCATAAACATCGGTGATGTCTGCGCTAAAAAGTTGCGCTGACAAAAAGCACAAAGGGGCATGCTGGGCGCCGGGCTGGCGTGTGGTCCAAACAGCATAGCGGTACATCTCTTCGTCAATGTTATTGGAGCCCCAAGTCTTGTTCAAAAAATATCGAATCACTTTTGGTCGAGTGAGCAAATTGAAGATGGAAAGCCCCCAACCAGGGCCCTTAAGTAACTTCCATAGCCAATTGAGTCCATAGGTTTGACCTTCCGGCGCTTGTCGGAGTTTCAAGCCTGTGAAGCCGGTGGGGCTGACCAAAGAAATAGTTTCAAAGTGGGCTGGTTGTTCAGCAGCGGCTCGAGCTAAAAATTCGCATGACAAAGAAACAGCCAATGCATCGATTGCTTGATTGCCGTGTAGGGCTCGAATGTGTCGAACCAAGTCATGAATGGCATCGGTCATGAGCCGGGGTGTGTACAAGCGATTGGCACGTTCTGACATGCCGTAACCGGGCAGATCGATGGCGTAGACAGTTCGGTACTGGCTCAAAGATTCAAAAAGGGGGCGAACTTCGGCAGCGCTGGCAGCTGCATTGATGGTGTGTACCAATATAACAGGACGACCTTGCCCCTTCACATACGCACAAAGGTGACCTGTGCCACTGGAAATGGTTTGGAGTTGCCCGTTTAAAGCAGATTTCAATGCGCTCTTTCAATGCCCGAAAATTTGATTTTCGCACAATGGTGGCATCAACAGCAGACTGAAAAGGCGTCAACACACCCGTGTGTTGTTGACGCCTTGAGGGGGAACTTACTTTTTGGCGCTGTCTTTGGTGGCTTCTTTGGCTACTTTTTCAGCTTTTTTGCCATCTGTTTTGGCTTCAGTTTTAGCCGCGGCTTTGGCATCTGCTTTCACATCTGCTTTGACATCCGTTTTAGCTTCTGCCTTCACAGTTGCAGTGGCGGGTGCTGTAGCAGGTGCTGCGGCAGGTGTGGTGGCGAACGCTGCTGCTGAGAATGCGCCAATGATCAAGGTAGCGAGAAGTTTAGTCATCATGTTTCCTTCATGTTGTTTGAAAACTCCACCGATCGGGAGTGTTCATTCAACGGCAAGGAAGACACACTTGTTGACCGAAATATTTAATTATTTGTGTCAACTTAAGGGCAACATTCACGTTAATGTTGCCCTTTATTTTTGCTCATTTCAATCTAACTTGACGCCAGCAGTTTTCACAAGCTTGACCCAAAACTTGGAATCTTCGTTAAGAAAACTTGCGAATTGTTCTGGTGATTTCGAAACATCCACATCGGTGCCCTCACGCGCCAATGCAGCCTTGACAGAAGCTTGCGACATGGCAAATTGAGCTGCGTCAAAAATCTTTTTCACAACCGCAGGAGGCGTTCCGTTGGGCAAGAAAATGCCATACCAAAACTCAATGGCATAGTCTGGAAAACCGGCTTCAGCAGAACCTGGTATGCCAGGAACCAAGCCAGACCTTTCTTTGGTGCTTACACCCAAGCCCTTGAGTCGACCTGCTTGAATCATCGGCAACACAGAAGGGGGTGTGCCAAACGTCAGTTGAGTATCTCCAGCCACCACCGATTGAACAGCAGGCGCACCTCCCCTGAAAGGAATGTGAGTCATTTCAATACCTGCAATTTGAGCAAACAAGGCAGCTCCCAAATGGGGTGCTGAACCGTTACCAGAAGTGGCGTAATTGATGCTGCCTGGTGCTTTCTTGGCTTTGGCTACCAGTTCGTTCAAGCTGTTCAAACCTGCATTGGGGTTGGCAGCGATCACCAATG